>JBLHEU010000036.1:0-19063 GCA_047614525.1 Bacteroidia bacterium
TAAAGCTGAAAAAGAGACAAAGAGAAGAGAAAAAATTATTGTAAATCGCATGGTTTTGAATTGGGCTAGCAAGTTGCTTAAATGGACTGAGCTATGCCAGCCATGTTATTAACTCGTTAGAAGTGCAGTCGAACTTGAAATTTAGTCCGCTATTGCGCGTCTGCTTGTAAAAGATTGAATTATCTTTGAAATTGATGAAAAGAACTATTCTATTCCTTTTAATGTTGAGCACAATTTGTGTTCAGGCCCAAGTTAGTATGAACATGGATTCGCTATTCAATTGGCAAGACCCTTCGCTTGTGCCATCTAGCGCGCACTTTAATACATACAATGAGATTTGGGGGTATGCCGATGGCGAAAATGAATATGCCATTATTGGTACTACCGCAGGAACGCACATTTTTGATGTAACTAATCCTTCCACATCGGAGGAAGTGGTATTTATTGATGCTGCTTTAACTGGGCCGCAGGTTATCCATAGAGATTACCACGATTATGAAGGTTACCTCTACATAGTGTGTGATGAAGGAGCAAGCACGCTTCAAATTGTGGATTTAAGCATGTTACCAGATACTGCCGAGTTGGTGTATGATAGCAACGCACTCTTCCCACGCTCTCACAATATTTTCATTGATACATCTAGCGCAAGAATGTATGTATGCGGAGGAACGGTACAATTTGCCGTTTACTCTTTAGCAGACCCAGAACTACCAACGTTATTGGTTAACTGCCCTGCGGATGTGCCTTTTTGGAGCTCAATTGGATATGTGCATGACGTTTTTGTAAGAGGTGATACGGCTTACCTTAATGCTGGCGATAATGGACTGTTTATAGTTGATTTTTCAAACCTTGCAGATATTAGAATGCTAGGGTCGTTAGATGTTTACACCCAATCTGGCTACAATCACAGTGGTTGGTTAATGGATAACGAACCTTACTACGCTTTAGCGGATGAAACGCACGGAATGGATGTGAAAATCATTGATGTTTCTGATATGAGCGATTTAGATGTTACCGATACAATTGGTTCGGATGTTAATCCAGTTTCTATTCCGCACAACCTTATTTACAAGGATGAGTTCCTGTACGTATCCTATTATTTTGATGGGCTTTACATGTTTGATTGTACCAATCCAGCAAACCCAAGCCTAGCTGGTTTTTACGATACTTCTACCGAGCCTCACGTTGATGGTTGGTACCGAGGATGTTGGGGTGTATACCCGTTTCTTCCTTCAGGAAATATCCTTGTTTCAGATATGCAGTCTGGTCTTTGGGTATTGAGTTCTCCCTTAGTTTCTGGAATCGGTGAAAACCAAGTTAAATCGGAGCAAATAACTGTTTACCCAAACCCCGCAACGGATATACTGTATCTGCCACAATCAGTCAAAAGCTCCGTTTTCCAAATCATTGATATGCAAGGCAAAATTGTATTCAGCGGAAAGACAATGAATTCTATAGAGATTAGCGGATTGAGTTCTGGTCTTTACACCATTTTGGTGCAAAGTGATGAAGCTGAATACCACAGCCGATTTGTAAAGCAATAGTTACGGTTCTAGACTTCTATTAGTTTTTTGGTGTACAGCGTCAGAAGTTTGTTGTAATTACTTCTTTTAACAGGAATAGACAGCTACAAATACGACCATTAAAAAAAAAACATTGGCGAATAGTCAATTTGATTCAAGGATTGATGGTTCCTTGTCTCTTTGCCCTCTTTTCGCAAGAAAAGGGGGCTTTTTTCTTTTAAGTGATTAGGGTTTGAACTATTGGCAGAGGTCTGGCCAATCTGTTTTGGCTCTTCCGTAACCTAAGTCTAAAGAGCGTCTTAAGTCTGTACAAGAACCACCAGTATCTTCCATAAACCTCTTAAGATGACCTCTGTGATAGAGAGCCTCGGCAAGTCTGGATTTCATGTAATCGGCTTTCCGTCCTTCTATTTTAGAACCTTCAAAATCTGCAAGAACCTTTTTAATTGATGCTTTGTATTCGTGCATCTCAACCAGGTTCTCTGCAATTTCTACTGCACGGTTGTAATCTTCAATTGCGGCAGGAAACTCAATCTTTTGGAATTTGATTCCGCCTCGCCCTACGTAAGCCTCAACGAAATTCGGGTCAACCTCAATGCAATTGTCAAATTCAGCTTGCGCTTCATCGTACTTCCGCTGTTCTTTAAAAACAAGAGCAACATCATAGCTTTTTGCAGCCTCCTCATAGGGAGTCATTGATGGCGCCTTGGCAATTGTATCGCCCTGCTTAGCTTTCGCTTTGGCAGCGGCAATTTTCTCCTCCTTGGTTATGGCGGACGGGTTCTTTACAGGGGCCTCGGTTTCTGTATCCTGAGCCATCGTCAACATTGAGCCTAAACAGAAAAACAATACTAAATAGTACTTCATCAGATATCCAATTGCGTGCAAGATAATATTCTTGCCCAAATCAAAACGGTTTTTGAATTGATAGGCTGCCTCAATTTTCAACAGCTCATTCTTAATAATTATTCAGTACCCGACTGCTGAGATACCCGTTCGAATGCGCGTTGCTTATTCATAATGGCTACGGTGAGTTCGTAATTTGAGTATCTGAAAATTTGAGCATCCGAGAAATTACAGTAAGTCATAAACTCTAACATGCGTCCTTCTTCATAACCTGTTATTCGATGAACAACATCTTCATTAAACTTTTTATTATTGAAACGATGCTTCTCTTTTTCTCGGTTTAACCGATGTAATTCTTGCTTCATCTTAGCATCCTTGCTAAAGTTACCGTACAGAAAAGATGCTGGATTAAGAATGTATTTGGCCTTCTTAATTTCATTCTTATCCTCAGTAATTGGAATAGTGCGAGGGTTTTTTGATGGTTTTTTTATTCCCACAATGTCAATTGTTCCATCATCGATTTCTAGCGCCATAAACCTTTCTCTAAACTGATCTTTTGTTCCGAACGGGTTTACTTCAACTTCAGAAAGTTCATATCCACGAGATGCCAGTTTTACTTCAATGAAATCAGCAGCTAAATGCTCCGCTGTAACAATTAGAGACTTCGTGAAATATCCAATGGAAGTATACACAATACTATCGCCAAGATGTGCTGGGATTTTAAAGGCTCCATTCACATTACTTATTGTAGCCAATGAATCCGTAAGGTTCATAACATGAACCGATTCAATTCCTTCTCCCGTTAGGTTGTTTTTGAGAGTACCACCTAATAACACGCGTTCTTGCGCTAAACTTGCCAAGGCAAGAAGCAAACATGTACTAAGAAGCAAGATGTTTTTCATCAGCGCGTGCAAAGAAACGTCAATCCAGTAGAAGAAACACCGTGCCAAACGATCCGATTGTGTCAATAATTGTTAATGGTTGGCGGTTTTCGCAATTTACGTTCCGTAAACCAACCCCATAATGGAACATCCTTTTACCGTACTACCTAAGAAAACAGCAGACAAAAAGTCTTTGCTGAATTTGATTTTAGAAGATAAAGAAAGCCTAAAAGCAGACCTTTTAAAGCACGGTTCAGTGCTACTTCGTGGTTTTAATATTCAAACACCAGAAGATTTTGAGGAAGTAGCATTGGCTTTAGAACCAGGGCTTCAGAACAATTATGCCGGTACTTCTCCCAGAAATAGCAGAACAAAATTTGTGCATTCCGCAAGCGAATTGCCTGAGCATTACCCCATAATGCAGCATTGCGAAATGAGCTTTCTGCCAACCGCACCACGATTTTTGTTCTTCTATTGTTTTGTTGAACCGAAAGACGGGGGCGAAACTCCAATTTGCGATTTCCGAAAGGTCTACAATCAAATGAACCCTGAAATTAGAGAGGAGTTTGAACGGAAAGGGGTAAAACTGATTAGAAATTACACAGGGCCAAATAGTAAAGCGGGTAACGATATTTATCAGCTAAAAAAATGGGACGAACTGTTTAAAACAACGGACAGAAAAGAGGTTGAAGAAGAATGCCGCAAGAACGAGTTGGAAATAACGTGGTTAGGTGATGACAAACTTCGGTTGGTTAATGATCGACCTTCCATGCAAACACACCCAGATACTGGAGAGAAGGTTTGGTTCAATCATTTACAAGTTTTTCATCGAGAAGCGGCAGCAATTGAATACAAACACATCTACAACAGAAGAAAAGACTTTTACTCGTTTAAATACATGATTGCGCTTGATGCAATTACCTTTTTTAAGCGGATGTTTAAGAAGCCTGAAGATGAAGCCATGCACATGGTTTTTGCCGATGGCACTGAAATTCCAAAATCATACGTAGCACATGTTGAACAATTGATTTGGGATAATTTGATTGTGTCTCCTTGGAAACAAGGTGATGTTCTAATGATAGATAATTTTATCACATCGCATGGTAGGTTGCCGTATAGAGGGCCACGAGATATTCTTGTTGCTTGGAGCGCATAGCCCAATTTCTTTAAATTTTGGAAGATTCAATTGTCATAAATTTTGACCCTAGCAGCCGATTGGCCCTGAGTTTTATTCTGGGGTTTGTCATGTTTGGCGTCTCTTTAGAGCTCACTTGGGCTGATATTAACAGAGCTTTTAAACGGCCAAAGCCGACTTTGCTTGGCCTTTTTTCCCAATTCGTTTTACTGCCATTGGTAACATTCGTAATTGTTTGGCTTTGGAACCCATTACCTGGTTTAGCACTTGGAATGTTTTTAGTTGCTGCTTGTCCTGGAGGAACGGTATCTAATTTTATGAGTTCAGTAGCCAAGGCTGATTTAGGATTGTCAGTTTCGCTTACCGCAATTTCTACCATGCTTTGTGTTTTCCTTACGCCTTTCAATTTCGAGTTTTGGAGTTCCCTTTATCCTGCAACAGCAGAATTATTGAAGTCAGTGGAGCTGAACCCCGTAGACTTGTTTCAAACTGTACTTCTTTTCCTGATTGTCCCCGTTTTTATGGGTATGTTCTTTAACTACAAATTCCCCAGCCCCACGGAGAAAATAAAGAAGCCAATAAAGTGGGTGTCCATGCTCATTTTTCTGGGTTTCGTATTCATAGCATTCCACAAAAATCAAGATAGCTTTATGAACCACGCCCATTTGGTTGTTGCTCTTGTAATAGTTCATAATACAGTAGCATTCTTAACTGGTTACTTGACAGGAAGAGTAGGCAGGCTAGGAGATGCTGCTTCGAGATCATTGAGTATTGAAACTGGTATTCAAAACGGTGGCTTAGGCTTGGTAATCTGCCTTACATTCTTCCCGGAAATAGGGGAAATGGCTCTGCTTTGTGCTACTTGGGCCCTTTGGCATATAATCTCGGGCTTAGTGTTGTCAACTATTTGGGGTCGAATTCCGCACGCGACTTAGTTCTGCTAGATGGTTTCCTCTAATGTAGCAGGTCCAATCCCGTCAAAGGTCGAAGATTCAAGCCATTGAAGTTGGAGAAAACCATCTAGAAATGGTGGGCTTTAATTGCAAGCTCCTGAGCTGTACTCAGTGATTCTAGAACACTCTGCAAGACATGGGTTACCGTAGGTCACATCATCGCAACCGCAAACTGGGTCATATTCTAGCGTACAAATACAGTTTGGGTCAGGTGTACCTTCTTCGCAATCTGCTTGATTGCAAGCATTAAAGCTTACGCTTAGAAATAAAAGACCTGAAAGGATTGTAATGGTTTTCATTCGATTGGTTTTTGATTCTACGCAGATTAATCAAGGATATTGCATGCACTTATGTCTAAATTCGAGTCTGTTAGAAAAGATAGAATGAAGAATAAGAAAATAGCCATCATTGGCTGCGGTAATCTTGGGCTTACCATTGCTCATGGGTTATTGGATGATGGGTTTGAAGCAGTTAACCTGATTGTAACCAGACGTAATGCGGCATCGCTTAAGGCGTTGGCAGATAAAGGCGTTGTAGTTACTTCAGATAATGCTGAGGCAGTGAAAACCGCTGATGTGGTAGTCTTAGGAGTAAAGCCCTTTAACGTAGAGCCTATTCTAGCCGAAATCAAACATGAGTTGAAAGCCGACAAGCATATCCTCGTTTGCTTGGCTACGGGAATCACCTTGGATGAACTCTCAAAATGGAGTGGAAGTGAGGTTCCAATTTTTAGAGCAATGCCAAATACTGCGGCAGATGTAAACGAAAGCATGACGCTTATATGTGATAAAGGAGCAACCGCTGATCAGCGTAATGCGATTACTGGTTTATTCGATAAGATTGGCTCAACGCTTTACATCGATGAAAGCCTAATGGAAGCAGCAACCATTCTTGGTGCCTGCGGAATTGCCTACGTACTTCGTTTTATGCGCGCTATGATTCAAGGGGGAATTGAAGTCGGGTTTGATGCTAAAACAGCCACTGCAATTGTTAGCCAAACCATGAAAGGTGCTTCAGAACTTATTATTCAAAACAAAACACATCCAGAAAGTGAAATAGATAAAGTTACAACTCCAAAAGGCTGTACCATTACAGGCTTAAATGAGATGGAGCATGCAGGCTTCAGTTCTGCTTTAATCAAAGGTATTGTGGCATCGTATAGGAAGATTGAGCGTCATTAATGCTTAGATTCAAGCTATGAAAACCTTAATCCCATTCGTATTGCTAGTTGCTCTTTCCTTTTCAGGATTGGCACAAGCAGAAGACCATGCTAAAGACGAAAAAGCCGCAGTGAAAGCCGCTGAGAAATGGCTTGAAATTGTGGATGAGGGAAAGTATGAAGATAGCTGGGATGGCACGGCCAAGTTCTTTCAAGTCAACACAACTAAAGAAGCTTGGGATGCAGCATTGAAAGGGATTCTTCCTCCGCTAGGTAAGATGCAGTCTAGAGAATTGGTCAGTTCACGTTTTCTTAAAAGAATGCCAGGCGCACCAGATGGCGAGTACGTGATGATTCGTTTTAAGACCAGTTTTGAGAACAAAGAGGATGCAATTGAAACGGTAACTCCACAGAAGGGTGAAAACGGAAAGTGGCGTGTTTGCGGCTACTTTATTAAGTAAAGGCTTAAGGATTTACGCCCACAGGGGTTTGCCGAGGCAGACCCTTATAATCGAATTAACTCTACCCAAAGCTCACTGCCAACTCTGGGTTTGATGGAATTCTCACAAGGAGCCAAAGATTTGATTTCGAAGTAGTTCTCAAAGTAACCGCTGTATTCTTCAACGCTCCCACCAAAGGGTGGACCTTTTTCAGTCAACGGGTGATTGAACATTACACCTGCTAGTTTTCCTTTTGAAGCAAGCAATTCGCTCATCTTTTTGGCATAAGCCGTGCGTAATTCTGGGTTCAATGCACAGAAGAAAGTCTGTTCTAGAATAAGGTCGTATTCGGCTTTGTGTTCAAAGAAATCACCTTCAATAAGGCGGTCTGATGCAAAATCAGGAACTCGTTCTTGCAGACCTTTAAGTGCTAATGGAGCAATATCAATCACAAACACATTATCAAACCCTTGTTGGTGGAGGTATTCAGCTTCATATGCATTCCCACAACCCGGAATGAGAACACGAATAGACTTATCCTCAAGCGTATCGATGAATTCCTTTAAAGGCGTACTTGGCGCACCAAGGTCCCAACCAGTTAGATTTTCGACATATCGATTGTTCCAGAAGTCTTTGTCAAGTTCCATTTATGCTTTACGCTCAAGTAATACAACGCTTTCTACATGGTGCGTGTGTGGGAACATATCTACCGGACGAGCACGTTTCACTTCGTAGTTCTCGCTCAAAAGCTGAACATCTCTAGCTTGTGTAGCTGGATTACAGCTCACGTAAACAATACGTTTGGGAAGCAGCTCATTCAATCGAGCAATTACGTCTGCGTGCATTCCTGCGCGCGGTGGATCCGTAATCACCACATCAGGTGTGCCTTCTTTCTCAACCAATTCCTTAGTGAACACATCCTTCATATCGCCAGCGTAGAAAGACGTATTGTCAATCTTGTTATACTCAGCGTTTAGCTTAGCATCAACAATAGCAGGCTCGACATATTCAATTCCGACAACTTTCTTAGACTGCTTAGCTACAAACTGAGCAATAGTTCCAGTTCCTGTGTAGAGGTCATAAACCACTTCTTCGCCCGTTAATCCAGCAAATTCGCGGGTAATCTTGTATAACTCATATGCTTGCGGACCGTTGGTTTGGTAGAACGATTTAGGTCCAACACGGAACTTCAACCCTTCCATTTCTTCCATGATGTAATCGTTCCCAGAATGAAGCTGAATATCCAAGTCAGCAATCGTATCGTTTGGCTTATCGTTAATCACGTAAAGCACAGAAGTCAATTGTGGAAATTCCTCCACAAGGGTGTCTAAAATCAACTTAATATCGTTCGGGCGGTCTTCAGCAACGCTAAGAATAACCATCCATTCGTTGGTCATGGTGCTACGCACAATCAAGTTGCGCAGAAAGCCCGTTTGAGCATTCAGATTGTAGTACGGGAATTCGTTTGCTAGAGCAATTTCTCTCACGCGGTTTCTAATGCCGTTGCTTGGGTCAGCCTGTAAATGACATTCCTCCACATCCAACACCTTATCCCAGCGACCAGGAACATGGAAACCCAAAGAAGGAACATCCTCAAAAACCTTCCCGCTTTCAACCTCTTCCTGCGTCAACCATCTACGGTGGCTAAAGCTGAATTCCAACTTGTTACGGTAGTTAAATATCTGTTCAGAACCCAAGATTGGTTCAAACGCACCTACCTCAACTTTACCAATACGTTGTAGCGCATCGTTTACCTGCTTCTGCTTGAATTCTAATTGCTTTTCGTAGCTCAGGTTCTGCCACTTGCAACCGCCACAAACACCAAAATACTTGCATTTAGCTTCAATACGAAGAGGAGAAAGCTCCTTGATTTCTTGCACATAGCCTTCTGCATAGTTCTTGCGTTTCTTCTTAATCTGAATATCGCACACATCGCCAGGTACCACGCCCTTTACAAATATCACCATCTCATCTACCCGCGCAATCGCTTGTCCTTTGTCGGCAATGTCCAAAATGGTTACATCTTCAAACACCGGTTTTTTACGGTTTCTTCCCATGGCGCAAAGATATGTTTGCGTGTTAGTTTTGCGGCATGCTACTTCCAAAGGAAAATACGCTCGGTTCGCTTAGAGAATTGTACCGAGAAGTCCTCGATTCTATGTACGATAGGGAAGAAATTGATGCGCTTTGGAAGTATTCGTTAGAAGACAAGCTTTCTATCAAAACCGACTTAAAGGATTTGTCTGTACCTGTACTCACAGAAAGCAATCTGAATACGATTATCCCTGTTTTAGAACGCCTGACAACTGGAGAACCTTACCAATACATTATTGGCGAAGTAGAATTCTTTGCCTGTCAACTTAAAGTTGACAAGCGCGTGCTCATTCCGCGCCCAGAAACGGAAGAGTTGTGTGAACTCGTTCTAAAAGAGAGTGATACAATAAGCGCGCTGAGGGTTATTGACTTGGGAACGGGAAGCGGGTGCATTCCAATTGCTTTGAAAAGCATTGCAGCTGGTTGGCAAGTAGACGCAGTAGAAGTAGATGAAGGTGCGCTATCACTAGCAAAGGAAAATGCTAAACTAAATAACCTCGAAATCGGCTTCCAACAACTCGACCTACTTACTACTTATGCCTTACCAGTTACGTACTCAATAATAGTAAGTAACCCGCCATACATTGCTGAAAAAGAAGCAGATACGATAAAAGAAAACGTACTAGTTCATGAGCCTCATTTGGCGTTATTCATTAAAGATGAAGACCCGCTGTTGTTCTATAGAAAGATGTTGGATATAGGCCAGAAATCGCTTGAGAAAGGAGGGAAGTTCTACTTCGAATTTAACGAACAGTACGGCCCAGAAATGATTGAATTGATGGAGCAAAAAGGTTATTCCGATATTCGAATTGTTAAAGACCTAAGTGGCAAAGACCGATTTGCTGTATGTACCAAAAGTTGAACGTGGCGCGCAAATGACCAAACTAGAGGCAAAGGATAGAATTGATACGCTCAGCACAAATCTGAACGAGCACAATTACAAGTATTATGTGCTCAGCGAGCCGTCTATTTCTGATTTCGATTTTGATAAGAAGTTAGAGGAATTGATGGCGTTGGAAACGGAGTTTCCAGAACTAATAAGTCCGGAGAGTCCGAGTCAGCGTGTAGGTGGAACTATCACTAAAGATTTTCCAACGGTAAAGCATCAATACCCGATGCTTTCGTTGGGTAATAGCTATAGCCAAGAGGAGATGCAGGAGTTTATGGACCGCGTTCATAAAGACTTGGAGCGGAACGTGGAATACGTTTGTGAACTCAAATTTGACGGTGTAGCCATTGGAATCCGCTACGCAAATGGAAAAATGACCCAAGCTGTTACGCGCGGTGATGGAGTTCAGGGAGATGCGATTACAGCCAATATAAAGACGATTAGAAGTATGCCGTTGGATGTGAACGCTGGAGATTATCCAGAAGCGTTTGAGGTTAGGGGCGAGGTTTACTTCCCGCACAGCAATTTTGAGCGACTTAACAGAGAGCGTGAGGAGATTGGAGAGCCATTGTATGCCAATCCACGAAATACGACCTCAGGCACTCTTAAATCGCAAGATAGTGCGGTTGTGGCAAGTCGCGGACTAGATTGCTTTCTGTATTCCGCCATGTCGGATGGTAGAATTACCGGTTCGCATTATGGCGATTTGATGAAGCTGAAAGAGTGGGGATTCAAGGTTTCTGAGCACACTAAGGTTTGTAAAACGGCTGATGAAGTGTTTGCTTATCTCCAACATTGGGATACCGCTAGGCATGAGTTGGGTTTTGATATTGATGGGGTGGTTATCAAAGTGAATAACCTAGACGACCAGGAGATGTTGGGCCTTAGAGCCAAGTCGCCACGTTGGGCTATTGCTTACAAGTTTGCTTCAGAACAAGCCGTTACACGCTTGAATGAAGTCACTTATCAAGTGGGAAGAACGGGTGCTATTACGCCTGTTGCCAACTTAGAACCTGTGCTTTTGGCAGGAACAATTGTTAAACGCGCATCGCTTCATAATGCTGACCAGATTGCCAAGCTAGACTTGCATTTAGGCGATATGGTTCAGGTGGAGAAAGGAGGGGAGATTATTCCCAAAATTGTAGGGGTTGATTTGGCGCAAAGAGATGCAAATGCTTCTCTGGTGGAGTACATTGATACCTGTCCAGAATGCGAAACCAAGTTGGTGCGCAATGAAGACGAAGCGAAACATTTCTGTCCGAATGAGTTGGGTTGCCCACCTCAGATTAAAGGGCGAATGGAACATTTCATCTCTCGTAAAGCCTTGAATATCGATGGGCTTGGTGCCGAGACCATTGAGCAATTGTACGAAGCAGGTTTGATTGAGAACGTTGCTGATTTGTATGAATTGACCTATGAGCAAGTGATTGCATTAGACCGTATGGCCGATGTAAGTACTCAGAAGCTCATTAGCGGGATTGAAGCCTCAAAGGAAATTGCTTTTCCAAGAGTACTTTTTGGTATTGGAATTCGCTTTGTGGGCGAAACCGTTGCCAAGAAACTGGCTAAGCATTTTAAGAATATGGATGCGCTAATGGCTGCCTCGCAAGATGAGCTGGTTGCCGTAGATGAGATAGGCGACCGCATTGCAGAAAGCTTGCTCAAGTTCTTTGCTGATGAACGTAATGGAGCTATTGTAGAACGCTTGCGTCAATATGGACTTAAGCTTGAGGTGGAAGAAAGTAATGAGCTGACTTCAAATATATTAGAAGGAAAGTTGTTTGTAGTTTCTGGCGTCTTTTCTCAGTTTAGTAGAGACGAAATTAAAGCAGTCGTTGAGCAACACGGTGGAAAGAACGTGGGCTCCATTTCTAAGAAAACAGACTACGTTTTAGCAGGGGATAAGATGGGCCCTTCCAAACTCAAAAAGGCCGAAGACCTTGGTGTTCCGATAATCTCCGAAGAGGATTTTTTGGGGATGCTTAGTTAAAGCAGTAACTTTTCGGTCTGAACTACAACATGCGAAGCCCTTCTCTACTCATTGCCTCCCTTTTTGTGCTGCTAGCTGCTTGCAAGAAAGACAATTGTCCTACAGTAACTACCGAACCAAACATCCTACTCATCATTGCAGATGACCTTGGCTTGGATGCCACTCCTGGATATTCTGAAGGCACGGTTAAGCCCAGCATGCCTCATTTGCAGCAGTTGGCCGCAAACGGATTAACATTCGATCAGGTTTGGGCTAATCCAATCTGCTCGCCTACTCGGGCAACTATTCTTTCTGGTAAATACGGATATCGAACTGGCGTTCTGAATGCCGAGAGCGCTTCTACCATTCCAGCCGATGAGAAAACGCTACAGACGATGCTAGACGAGCGCACAGGTAATGCTTATGCACACGCCATAATTGGTAAATGGCACCTCTCTAATGGAGAACCCAATCGCCCTACCGAAATGGGAGTTGGTTATTATGCAGGTCTATTAACCGGTGCTGTGTCAGACTACAGTGATTGGTCATTTACCGAAAACGGTCAAACGTCTCAATACACGGGTTATATAACCACCAAGATTACTGACCTTGCTATTGATTGGATTGGAACCCAGACTAAACCATGGTTTTGTTGGTTGGCGTACAATGCACCCCATGCACCATTTCATTTGCCACCTGCAAATATGCATTCGCAAGGAACCCTTTCGTCTGACCAAGCAAGTATTGATGCCAACCCATTGCCTTATTACATGGCTATGACGGAAAGTATTGACTTTGAATTAGGCCGATTAATGGATAGCATGAGCGAAGAGGAAATCGCAAATACTGTGATTATTTTTATTGGGGATAATGGTTCTCCTTCGCAGGTTGTTCAAACTCCGTATAGCTCTAACAGAGCAAAAGGAACATTGTATCAAGGAGGAGTTCATGTCCCCTTGATTATATCGGGTTGGGGCGTTTCGCGCAAGAATGAACATGATGCGAGCCTGATTAATTCTACTGATTTATTCTGCACAATTGCCGAATTAGCAGGAGCAACGCTTCCCAACTATGAGGACAGTTATAGTTTCGAGCATTTGCTTTTGCAGACAGGGCCCGTAACTAGAGTTTATAATTATGCAGAGGTTTTGAGTGCTTCAAACCCCAATAAAACAGGTTTTACTATTCGTAACGAACGATATAAACTCATTGAATTTGACTTGTCTACGCGAAGGTTTTACGATTTGAATGTAGACCCTTATGAAGGGACTAACTTGCTGAATATGGGGCTTACTTCTGATGAACAAGCTGAGCTAGATGCCCTATTGACGAAAGCGAGTGAAATAAGGCAATAATCATTGTAGACTCAAAAGCCTAAGTCCTAGGTATTCCAATTATCTCAGAAGAGGATTTTATTGGAATGATTGCAGCCGTTTAAATTCAACCATTCTTCAGCTTAACAGGCGGAAACAAATCCCAAGTGAGACCAACAGTGAATTGTGATCCTGAATCTACAATTCGGTAATTGTAGTTGTCGTGCCCGTAGATGTAGCTAAAAACCAATCCCAAGGCGCTTACGGTTGATACGGGATAAAGAGTAGCAGATGATTCTAGCCTTAGAGGATTAATATGCGGGTGGGATCCAAAAACAGTTTCCATTTTCTGTTTTAGTCTAACGCGCTGATAAATCTTTGATTTTCGTGCTATGCGAAAGGCTAGGGTGAATTCGTAAGATAAATTAAGACGGTGTTGCCCTAGTATTTTAAGGTCCTCATCTGAAACTAAATCTACGTCTGCTATACCAAAAATTCCTTTGTGGTAGATAACATAACCAAGGCTAACGGAATGCGACAGCTTCGCATAACTCTCAGCGTTTATTTTATTGAAGCGGTAGTTAACGGTTATCTCAGTAAGGTTAACTGAAAAGTTGCCATTCTTCCGGTTGAGAAGTGCAGATAAGTCGGTTTCTGCATTAATACTGCTGTAAACAGTGTCGCAGACAGCCCCTCCGTCAAACCTATCAACTGCAAACGCACATTTGTTCTGCCCATTGCTGTAATGACCTGACTGAAGAGCAAACCCGATAAACTGAACAGCATGAGGTTGCTTACTCTTGAGTCTGAACATGTGTTGTGTTCCCAGAAAGATTTGGTAAGAAGGGGTTTTAATGGGCTGAGATTCTTCGGAATACAGCCTGAATTGTGGTCGGAAGTCTATGTATTGGGCATGTGAATGTAGTTTTGTGGTGTCTTTCAAGCGTTTTGCAAAGTTGTTGTGAAAACTGAGTTTCATGACTGGGTTTGCCTCAAATTGAATTGATTCGTAAGACGAATAGTTCGATATCCAACGTACGTTAGGGTCTTCGGTTATTGGGTAAATGTGTGAGTATGCCTCATACTGAGCAACACAACTGTTTACACTTATAATACTCAGTAATACCGCGACTAAAAACTTCATGTTTGATAGATGGTTGTCTCGTGATTTGTGCGGCAAGTTATGGAGCCATCAGTAACATTCAACAGGTTTTTTTATAAACGTATTGTTAGAAGCAATCTACTAGACCGCTTATACATTTGATGCATTCAATCCTTTTGGGTTTTTCTTTTACATAGTACTTCACAAGTGATGAATGCAAATCCTTTAGGAAATAAGGGGTAAGCCCTTTCGTCCATTCGTTTGAAACCGAGCTCCTTAGAAAGCATAAAGCTTGCGTACTATTTGCAAGCTTTATTTCTTGTTGGTGATGGTGGGTAACGTTTTTAGATTCCTTTTACCCTTTTAAGAAGGTTTGCATAGTTCTTTACTGGACCCCTTTGTTTTGTAGAGTAGTCAATTTTCACAGACTGTTCTTCGGTAATATCCGTTCAAAAGCCAGAGACCGTTTAGCAGAATTGTCTCATGCTGATAACAAATCATCTTCCTTAACTAGAGCTATGTAGTTCTTGTAATAATCTCCGTAAGAATTTTTTGGCGGTCTCATTTTTGAAGTATGGCTAAATGAATTACCTAATTTAATCGCATGTTCGCTAAAACCCCCAAGCCGCTCTATTTTAATTTTGTGTTCACTTCTCAAATAAGTAAGGTTGAAGAAGTGTATACAGAAATGAACCATTCACTTTGGAACGGAATGATTAGAAGGCTGTTTTTTATCGTGGTATTTGGTTGTATAGCATTGAACTCAAACGCCCAAAAGGTATTTAGCGTTGAGTACGAAAGTCGTGCTGATGTAAAAGTGTTTGTGGTTGACTATGAGAGCAGAGCCGATCTTCTTGTGTACAAGGAGGAATACGAAAGTCGTGCAAAAGGGAATGAAGGCAATTGGTTTTTCGTTGAGTACGAAAGTCGCGCTGATAAGAAGGTTTTCTTCGTTGAGTATGAGAGTAGAGCAGATGTGAAAATCTACTTTGTGGAATATGAATCTCGTGCTGGTTGGAAGAACAAGGAGAAGATTCACCACTTCTTTTAGATCGCCTGTCTATTCAGCTTATTTTTGGGCGTGCTCAATAAACTCAGTCAACCATTTCCAGATAAAGCCGGTTTCAAGCAAAGCTTGCTTACCATCGGTTATGTAGGCGTTTTTGTTGCTCTCTTTTTGTTTTTCATTCGGCCATTCGGAATAGAAGGTTCTTGGGCTGATTTAGCTACCGCTTCCGCAGGGTTTGGAGCAGTAACCGTTGTATTCGGTTGGATATTTGAAGCCGTTACGCGTTATGTGCTTAAAATTGAAACGCAAGGCCCACAATGGACTTTAGGCAAATGGATGGTGCTTTCCATTGTTTTGGTGGTGTGGATTGCCTTGGGGAATTACCTCTTTATTAACTGGCTTTCAGGTTGGAATGCGCTCGGCTACTTCAACTTTATCAGAATAATTGGCTACACATCACTCATTGGAATATTTCCAGTAGCGCTATCTGGTTTGCTCGTGCAGATGCGTGCCGAAAATGAGAACGAAAAGGATGCTCAATCGCTTGACGATAAACTGCACGTTCCACATTCGTCAGAAGCAAAACAAATTAAGATTACAGATTCGGCAGGAAAAGAACTGCTCTTGAATTCTGAGGATATCCGTTATGCAGAAGCAATGCAGAACTACGTTACTGTTTGGTTTGTGGAGAAGGGCAACTTGCAAAAGGAAGTTCTGCGTGCAACCGTTTCTTCTTTGGAAGAACAGCTTGCCGACTGCCCCGTAATTCGCTGTCATCGGTCTTATTTGGTAAACGTAGATGCCGTGGAGAAGGTAAGTGGAAATGCACAGGGTTTACGTCTAAAATTGAGTGGAATAACGCAAGATGAAGTGCCCGTTTCGCGCTCTTACATCAGTAAAATCAGAGCGTCTTTAGATTGAGTCTCAGCCCAGCTGATTGACATCCGTCCCAAAGGTTTGATAACCGTCACCTAGCCTTGTAATTCATCCCATTTGTTCTTCAAATACCTTTAGATTGCCATAGATTTGGGGCGAAATCAAAAACTCAATTGTATTGGAAATCATTGCTAAAACGTTACTCTTTATACACGTTTCATCAGGTTTTATCAGCCTCGTTCTTTTCTGGCTTCCTGTCTTGCTCAAGAAAGGAGGGAAGGGACATAGAAATACGGGTAAGGCCTACGTTTTTTTTATGTGGATTGTAGTTGCTACAGCCGCGTTGCTAAGCGTGAAAAACGTAATCATTGGTAAGTACTTTATGGCTTCATTTCTTGGTTTTATTGCGCTAATTACTGCAAACCCGCTGTGGTACGGGATAGCAATTCTTAAAAAGGATAAACGCCAATCAAACGCATTCAAAAAGGCACACACGGCATTTGATGCCGTAATTGTTGTATCCAGTATTCTGTTGCTATCGTTCGGAATCTATTTTCAAACGCAAGGAAACGGTTCAGCCATTTTGATGATAATCTTCGGAAGTCTGGGCTTGCTCGATATCCCTTCGCTCATTAAAAAGCTGAAAGGGACATCGGCCGAAAGAGACCCAATTAGAGACCATATGATTGGCTTGCTGACAAGTGGAATTGCTGCCTATTCTGCCTTTTTCGTGTTTGGAGCTTACACTTGGGTAGAGAAGTACCTGCCTGGTATGTGGGGAATTATTCCGTGGGTTGCGCCAGGCGTTTTGGGTGCATTCGGAATCACTTTTGGAGTGAGGTATTTCCGGAAGAAAGGAATGATTAAAGACCGTGTTGTTAAACCTCAGCCAACTGCGTAAGACCAGTTTTACGAACCAATTCTCCTGAATTATTCGAACCAAGAATAAGAATTGAGAATTCTTCATCCTTATCAATATTGAAAACCTGTAGCGTATTCAGAAAGTCAAATCGTCCTTGAATTCGGTTCCTATCGGATAAAAGATTAAGTAATCGCTTATTCTGAGAATCGGATAGCGTAGAACCTTTTAATACCAACCCAACAGAACCATTTTCGGTGCTTAAACTATCACACAATTCTGTGAAAAGCACATTGGTGTGCAATCCTCCATTGGTTGAATTTTGGAACCGCTTGTCTTCATAGATTTCATCAACCGCAAGATCATTGGCTTCTTCGTGTTCCAACAACCAATCGAAGAGGTAAGGGTGAGAAGTTTCAAGACCTCCAAGAACGCGCTCTAAATCATCCTGCGATTTTACTTCGTTCATCTTGGGTAGAATAACCCGACAAAAATAAGCTAGGTCAAATCCAACTTCACCCCAAGGCGGATTACCCAATATCACATCGCTATTTTTCAAGTTAGCCGGATCAATGGCTAACCCGTTGTGATAGTAGAAATCATCGCTGTAAGCAAATGAAGAATTGGTTTGTGTTGGTCCTAGAATTGGATTGCCGTGAATAAAGTTGGAGCTTACTTCTGAGTATAAATCAATGCGGTTTATCTTACTCAGCACTTCAATTTTTGCTATTTCTAATGCGAGAGAATCGGCTTCGATGGCTTCAAAATTAAGAACGATAGTCTTCTTAATTTCATCAGAATGGCTAGAAAAGTGCTCATCAACATATCTAAGAATGGCGAGAATAAAACTTCCTGTTCCGCAAGAATTGTCAGCGTAAGTAGACTTCTTCAGAAGCTCAGCAACCTGTTGGGTTTGAGGTTGATTTTTATCCGCTATTGAAAACTGCTCAATACCTGTGTTTTGAAGAATGTAATTGTCAAGCGTCAGTTCAACACATTTATCTGCAAGGTCTTTAGGCGTGTAAAACGAACCTATTGTATCTAGAATTTCTCCCTCGTAATCTTCAACGATTGCACCGTCTTTAATCGGAAATTCCAACGAAAGCATGAGTTCGTACAAATCCGATAGCTTGATGGAATCAAAATTTTTCGCTTCAAGCCAAACCAGAAATTGATTCAGCGCATCCTGTTCATTTTTCGAACTCTTCTTAAAGTTCTGAATGAAGAAGCAATCTAAGCTGAGCGATGCTTCCAGATTTTGAAATACATCTGCGACACCACTCGTTGGTTTGTAATTCAGATTGTGATGGGCAACAACACCGAGAACGCCTGAGAGTAACCGATGAATTGAACCATAGTATTTCTGAGGATGACAGATTACATTGTCTTTAATCTCCGTTTCAAGTGCGAGAACCGAGAGTATAACTTCGGATATTTTAATGCAGATTTGGTTAATCATCGAACCGCCAAATTAAGGTACTTCGACTTCAATGTTTGAGTTCCCACTATCTTTTAGTTTTGCATGTTATAACTGAAGTATATGAGTGAGAACGTAATTGACCAAGGAGGAGTAACAATTTCAACCGATGCGCGTGGTGTTGCCACCATCGAATTCCATCATCCATTAAGCAATTCCTTACCGGGGAAAGTGTTGCGCAAACTGGCGCAGACAATTGAAGATGCAGGTAAGGATGAGAAGGTGAAAGTCATACTGATGAAAAGTGCTGGAGAACGTGCTTTTTGTGCTGGTGCTTCGTTTGATGAGTTGGTTTCTATCGATGATTTAGAAACTGGAAAGGTGTTCTTTTCGGGATTTGCTGGCGTTATTAATGCCATCAGAAAAGCTCCAAAATTCGTTCTGTGTAGAGTACAAGGAAAAGCCGTTGGAGGAGGAGTAGGACTAGCTTCTGCGGCAGATTATACGTTTGGAACCAAGCATGCGGCTGTTAAGCTGAGTGAACTAGCTATTGGTATTGGGCCGTTTGTAGTTGGACCAGCTGTAGAGAAGAAGATTG
>JBLHEU010000037.1:0-19009 GCA_047614525.1 Bacteroidia bacterium
TGGGTAAACTACCGGAAACGCATATTGTAAATCGCTATTTGGAAACGTTGAAGCCGATTAGCGTTGAAGCTGATGGAAAAGGCCTGGACTTTTTCTTCCCGCCTGATTTTATCGAACCCAACCTTCCTACAGGTTTTGGCGAGAGATACGTTGCAATTGTAGTAGGAGCTAAGTTTAAAACCAAACAATTACCAGCGCATAAATTGGTAGAGGTGGTAAATGGGATTGAACTCCCGGTTGTTCTTATTGGCGGTAAAGAAGACCTTGAACTATCCAAGGAAGTTGCCACCAATGCGCATGGAACTATTCATAATGCGTGCGGAGAATATTCAATTTCTCAATCTGCATGGGTGCTCAAGCAAGCAGCTGTTGTGCTAACCCACGATACAGGAATGATGCACATAGCTGCTGCGTTCAATAAGAAGATTATCTCCGTTTGGGGAAACACCATTCCAGAATTTGGCATGTACCCCTATTTACCACAAAGCGATGCTGCTTATATTTCTGAGGTGAAAGACTTGAATTGTAGGCCGTGTAGTAAAATTGGCTTCGACAAATGCCCGAAAGGACATTTTAAGTGCATGGAAAACCAAGATGTTAAAGCCATCGTTTCTAAAACGCAAGAATACCTGAAAGCATGAAAAAGCTACTCTTCTCAAACCAACCAATTGCCCAAGACTTAGGGCTTCTTTTATTAAGATTATCTGCTGGTGGTATTATGGCCTACAGCCATGGTTGGGGTAAACTACAAAGCTTGTTTTCTGGAGAAATTCAATTTGCCAATCCAATTGGAATAGGAGAGGAGGCTTCCTTATTTCTAACCGTGTTTGCAGAGTTTTTCTGCGGAATTCTGGTGGCTGTGGGATTGTTTACTCGAGCAGCCTTGGTTCCTTTAATCATTACCATGTGGGTTGCGGTTTTCATCATTCATGCTGATGATCCGTTTGGGAAACAAGAATTCGGGTTGCTTTATCTCATCCCTTACTTAACCCTCTACTTTACTGGCCCAGGAAAGCTTTCTTTAGATAAGCAGCTGGGCTAATCTTCAAACAACGCCTTTAGCTCTGTTGCATCAGAAGGTTTCATTCTTCCTGCAAGAATTAGGCTAAGTTGTTTCCTTCTTAAAGCGCCATCAAAACGTTCTTTTTCTTCTTTTGTTTCCGGAGAAACTTCTGGTACAGGAATAGGGTTTCCTAGTTGGTCTACGGCTACAAACGTATAGATGGCTTCGTTCACTTTAATCTTGTCAGAAGTAGAACGGTCCTCTACATACACGTCAATAAAAATTTCCATACTCGATTTAAATGAGCGGGAAACCTTCGCGCGAAGCGTTACAATATCTCCTAATTTTATTGGCGCGTTAAACGAGACGTTATTTACAGAAGCCGTTACGCTTACCCGCTTGCACAATCTGTGAGCCGATATGGCGGCAATCACATCCATCCAATGAAGCAATTTGCCTCCCATTAGGTTTCCCAACGTGTTGGTGTCGTTTGGTAGAACGATTTCGGTAGTTATGGCTAAAGTTGATTCCGGGGTGTGTTTTTCTGACATGCTGCAAATGTAAAGCCCCGAAAACCAAAATGGTTCACGGGGCTTGAATGATTATTGTCTGATTCTCGATACCCTTCGACAGGCTCAGGGCAGGCATCCCGATGAAAAAACGGGACACTCGAATTGACGCTTTTACATCTTGGTAAGCTTCTGAACCATTCTTTCGTTGGTTTTTGCGTTGGTCAATTCAATGAAATAAAGCCCTTGCGATAAGCCAGAAACATCGATATTAATGTTGTCTGAGAACACGCCTCCCGAACGGATTAAAGCGCCATCAAGCGATAGAACCTTTAGTTCGTAATCGTCTGTTGTATTCACGTAAACCGTAATGATGTCTGATGCTGGGTTTGGGTAAACCAACATTTGCGGGCCGCTTGCTTCTGCCAACGTTTCTTCAACGCTAGTGTATTCTTTGGTGTAAACAGGAAGCGTGATTTGCGATGGATGTTCCTGAGAAAAATGAACGCGCTGAATGGCAATTCTTGGAGAATATTCTTCTCCCTCAAAGATGTAGGTTTTACCATCGCCCGGCTTTCTTCTAAAGAACTCGTTTGGCATAATGGGAACATTCGGGTTAACCTGATAGCGGTTGTAATTACTACTGCTAACCAATATTTTAACCTTGTGTCCGTCACCAAATGTGTACGCAATTGGAAGTAAATCAAACACGTATTCGTACGTCTGGCCAATCTCAATATTGGTGAATGGAATATCATCTCCAAGGAAAGGAATGGTGTAATCTTTCCAAGGTTCTTCAACCAACATTCTTACATAGTCTCTCGCTCTAGCGTTTACCGTTCCGCCTTGTACAAAATACTCGCGTCCATCAGGGTAAACGTCTAGAATTCGCACCATAAAATCGGTATCGGTTGGGCCGCTGTTGAGGCCGCCAATGTTACTTTTTGCGTAAAGTTTTACCTGCGGATAACCAACAATACACATGGAATCCTCAACAGCTGCACTTTCAAATGAAACTACGCCCGGTCGGTTCATGGTGTATGATTCGTAACGAGAGTCTTTCAGGTTGAATTGACCTTGTGCATCGCGCTCGCCATCAGGTGTTTTCACAATCATATTGGCACCTCCAATCGTTCTAATCGGATCGTCTGGATCGTGTACATACATTTTCCAGCCTTCATCTGAAGTTGGGGCCTGATGGTTAAGCGTTCCATTTTGGTGCATGAAGAATGTTTGGCGCTGAATGGCATCCCAAGCTCGGCCTTCTGGAAGCGGAAACGTATCTAGTCCTAACCAGTAATTAGACAGACCAACGTTCTGAGCTTCGGTGTCATCATTTGGCCCTACTACATACAAACGAACGTTTGGAATCTCATTTGGGTCTGCAAAATTTCTGTAAGGAATTGGATCAATGGTCTCGGCATTTAGACCAGGAATTACGTTGTCTAAAGGAATGTCGGGCAGATCAATTGGAATAGCACCGTTGCCTAAAGGGCTTTCATAAACCAATTCTGCTTTAAGGCCAGATAAAGGTGCTGCACCTGTTAATACACCAATGAGTTGGTCGTACGGTAATCTCACTTCCTCCACAGGAACTCTCAATGAAAGCGTTCCTAACAGACCAAGGTCGGCTATTTCGTAAAGATTGTCTGAAGCAGGAAGGATGAATTTTGGTTCGCCAATGAATTCGTCAGGATGATAATTAAGGTTGTATCTGAACCAGCCGATGACTTCAGAATTCAATGCTTTATCAATCGGAATATTGGTTTCGCTGAAGTCTTCAAAGTTGATTCCTAAAAGGTCATTTACGTTTACGGGATACGTTCTATCTCCCGTTGTGGTTGAACCAATTGTTTGGTGCGCCCAAGGCCCAATTACCAGCTTTTGTAATTGTCTGTTTGTAACGCCCGGACGGTTGAATTTGCTGTCGCTTAGGTGGCGTCTCATGTTTGCCCAACTCTCGGTCTGAGAGTCAACAAAAATGTCCCACCATCCACACAGGTGATAACCAGGCACTTCCATGTTTCGGAAACGGCTGTATTCGCCCGTAAGAGAACCTTCACCATCAATATCTGTAACTGCACGGCTAATGTCAATTTCTGGTCGGCCAGAAGCATTTGGGTAATAACCGCAAGTTGGAATGCCAGTAATTGGATCGGGATATTGAACGGAAGCAAAGTGGTCAATAGCGAGGTTGGCAGCATCAAACTTGTTCTGCTGGAATGTTCTTTCCACACCATTTACCGTAATCGTTTGCGGGAGATTGTAATCGGCAGAACTATGAATGTTGTTCTGCTGGTCATTATCAATTGGAATAAGGTCATCATCAATTCCAGAGAAAATCTGACCCTTTAACCAACCCGTAACTAGTCTATCGCGCAACACACCATTTGGATAACCAACGCCTTTGTAGAAATCTGCTGGTGCAACAATTGGCATAATACATTTTAGCCCAGGTTCATCCACATCCATCATGTGAGCTGCGGCAGCTTGGTATTGGTTGTACCCCAAAGCGGAAGCACCAAACATGGCGAATCTACCAGTGTAAAGAAGGTCTGTGGTGTCTGTTATTCCATCACCATCCAAGTCATAATCCCTCATAAGACGGTTTTTGATGTACTCTTTAGTATCGTAACCATCCTCATGATTGTTCCCGTTTTTAGGGTCGCTTGGATCAGTGGCATCTAAAACATGTTGGGAGTCTGGATGATACATGTCCTTTTTCCAACCATCGCTCGTAAGCGGCAAATACACACCTTCAGAAGCATATCTACCCCGTTGGTCTTGCTTCGCGAAGGCATAGCCGAGCAAATTCATAATTGGCGCTTCTGCCGCATCCAAATCACCTTTGTCGTAAGGTGTTCTGGTAAGCACCATCGGTAATTTGTACGGGTTTGGGTTTGGCTGCCCATTCAGCGAATCATAAATAATGTACTGCGTTCCTCTAGGAATTAATTCGAGGTTGTATTCAATCGGATCACTACCAAAAAGGGCTTGTATTTCTGCGGGTATGTCAATGCTAATGGGAACCATTAGGCAATCGCGCATTATGGGTAGATATACGTCTGTCATTAGCTTTACGCTGTCAGACATTACAAATTCCTCAGTAAAAGGAGTGCAGAACTCAAGCAGGTTATCAATCTGTCCGTTGAGAATAACATCCTGAGATTTGGCCGTGTTAAACAGCGCTGATATAAGTACGAGGGAAAGGAGAAATCTTTTCATGCTCTTGGGGGTTAGAGTTTTTTAATGTCGACAACGATAGATCCATACACCATGGTTCCAATTCTTGGAGCACCATAAGCCTCTTGCCGTTGTAAGTTGTATGCATTTGATACGCCTAAACGTAGCGTGGAGAACCATTTGGGTACATCGTAGCTAAGTTGAAGGTCTAAAAAGGAGTAGGATGGAACTATACCATCGCCAAAAGTGCTCCTCCAAACAAATTGGTCAACCCACTGGAAATTGGCTGCAAAGCCTAATCCTTTCCAAACCTTTCTTCCTTTAATACCAACATTTATTTTGTGTTCTGGCGTGTTAAAACCTGGAATAATTGGGTCGTCTAAATCATCATCAATCAACTTGGCCCAATTGTAATTCATGGAAGCAGAATACTTTTCATTTATGTAGTAAGCCAAGCCGATGGTTGCACCCATTGACCGTACCTGCTGCTCTGCATTTACCGGAATTTGGTAACGGGTGTAAGATTCGTTACTGGCCGAATATGATAGCAATTGATCTACACCACTTTGGTCGTTAACCGAAGCGTTTTCTGGTTGTACAACTCTAATTTCTCCAATAAAATCGGTGTACCAGTTGTAGTAGAAATTGGCATCGATGTAAAGCTTCTTAAAAACCACGCCTCGGTAGCCAAGCTCGATGGTTCTTACTTGCTCTGGTCTAATTTTCTTGGCCGAGAAGGTTTTGAGTTTCCCGGAGGCATCGTCATAAACCGAATCGTACCAAACGCCTTGTGTTTGCACACTATCAAGGTAATTGTCGAAGCCCGTTACAGATTCTAGCGTGTATAAATTATCCCAACCATTAAGATTTCCTGCAATTGTAAGTGGGCCAACATCCAGATTAATAAACTGGTTTTGTAGCGTTGGTGTTCTAAATGCACTCTGTCCGGATACTCTAAAAATATGCCCTTTTAAGTTGTACATAAGTGAGGCCCGTGGCGAGAATTGAACAGGGAAATTCTTGTTCTTATCAACCCTTACAGAGGCCATAATTTTGAATTTATCCTCAAAGAATTTTTTGGTGAGCTGCACATAGCCGCCAGCTTCCCAAAGCGAGAGGTCTACAAATTCGGCACTTAAATCTGCAGAGCCATTTGCCAGTGTATCGGCAGCATTAACAAGCGTATCTGCGAAGATGGTTCCGAAAGACTGTGGGTCATACCTTCTAAAGTTGGCGCCTACCAAAACATCTAACCAAGGCCAATCAAAATTGTATTGACCCTCTACGTGTTGTAAGTTCGATCTATCAGTGAATTTGGAGCCGCTTTCCAAATCAGCATTATTGATGATTTCATTTTTAAGTGAATCAAACTTGGTTGAACCAGCTGCAATCCAACCATTTGTCTCGGCTGTTTCTAATGCATGTTGCTGCGCGATGGCAACTTCAGCGGCTGTGGCATCATCATCAAAATCCTCGGTCATAATTTTCAACGTGTCGAAATAAGCACCGAGATATTCGCCCACGTAATCCGCAATTCCTTCTTTAGAAATATTGATTCCTGTAAAAACGATATCGTAAGAATCGCCAGCGTCTTCAAATGTGCTGTATGCCTTCAAGTTCCAGTTTCTGCCAGAAACCTCACCCTTAACCTGTTGGAATAGGATGTTGTTAATGGAGTACCTGTTTGATGCTTGGTAAATGGCTGTTCCTAAACCGAACTTATAGGTTAAAGAAGCTTCAATGTTGTTCTTAAATCGATAGTACAAACCAGCGGAGGCTTTCGCACTAAATGTGTTGTAATCGGCAAGTTCTTTCTCAGAATAACCTGGTGCTTTAACATTTATCGTTCCCGGATACGCGTTTGGAGAAACAAGTCCGAGCCAATTGTTTAGGGCGATAAAATCATCTCGTTCTTCCTGTGTGTTTTCTGGGTCAGTCTGAGCTTGTTCAACAATAGCAGAAAGGTCAATGTCTGCTTCAATATCTCCGTAAAGGTTAGCGGCTGTGCTGTCTGTTGGGTCATCAAAAACAGAATGGTAAGTAGTATCGTTAGCTTCCCAATCGTATGCCCGTTTATACTGACCTGTTATCTTAATTGCAAATCGTTTCTCGTTACCAAAAACACCCGCGTAACGTACTTGAGCATCAACATGGTCGCGCATTCCACCTTGCATTTTTACCGAAAGCCCGGGGTAATCGTACGGGTTTTTCGTCTTCATACTCACTACACCCTGAAAAGCATTTGGCCCGTACAGCGCAGATGCTGGTCCGCTAATCACCTCAACACTTTCAAGATCTAAGTCGTTGGCACCCACCAAGTTTCCTACAGGGAAGTTTAGACCTGGTGCTTGATTGTCCATCCCATCTACAAACTGAACAACTCTTACGGGGGCAGTGCTATTAAACCCTCTCATATTAATAACCTGAAAACCTAAACTAGAAGTGGTTACATCAACACCTTGTAACGTGCTTAACCCAGCATAAAAATCGCCAGAGGCAATCTCACTAATGTCTCTGGTATTCATCTTTTGAATAGAAGCAGAAGACTCTAATATGGTTTCAGAAACCCTCGAGCCAGAAACCACAACTTCCTGTCCAATCATGTTAACCGTTTCCATATCAATGGTTAGGTTGGATGTGGCTTTCTCAACAATAATTTCGCTGTTCTGGTAACCCAAATAAGTGATTATTAGTGTTTTTGGCTCTGTTAAGTCTAGCTCTATAGAGAATTTCCCATCTATATCTGTCTGCACCCCATTAGAGGTGCCTTTAATAATTACAGAAGCAGAAATCAGCGTTTCGCCACTCTTTTTGTCTTTAATCACACCAGAAACTGTTTGGCTTTGTGCAATGGCAAAAGAGGAAATCAGAATAAAAAGAAAGAGTAGGGTAAAAACTTTTCTCATCCGAATGGGGTTGGTTAGTGTGTATCAAGATTACAAAGTTTTTCAAACACGTCAAGAAGAAGACATCATTTGGCAAATGATTCTCACCAAATGAAGGCGTAACTTTGGCCTATCGCAATGAATAGACTGAAAGGATTTCTGGAAAAAGAGCTGATTACCATCGGTGATCATCATATAACCGTATTTCAAATTGTGGTTATCGCCATTGTCATGGTTATCACTTGGGCTTTCGCCAAAGGGGTGAAAAAGGTCATGGTTAACCGAGGTAATATTTCGGAGTTGGAACGCGGTAGGAGGCTCTCGGTTTTCAAGTTGCTCCAATACGTTTTGTGGATTATGGTTTTCCTTTTAACGCTAGAAGGACTTGGTTTTCATATTACATTATTCCTTGCTGGTTCTGCTGCTTTATTGATTGGTATAGGACTAGGATTGCAAGAGGTCTTCAAAGACTTTGTGAGTGGCGTAATTCTCCTGTTCGATGGCACTATTAGAGTTTCTGATGTTATTGAAGTGGATGGCGTTGTAGGCAGGGTTAAAGAGATAAGATTGAGGGCGTCTGAGTTGGAAACTCGAGATGGAATTGTACTCATTATTCCGAATTCCAGTTTTATTACTGGCAACGTGATTAACTGGACTCATAATCGTAAGCTTACCCGATTTACGGTGGTTGTAGGTGTTGCTTATGGTTCTGATATTGAAAAAGTGAGGGATGTGCTAATTCAATGCGCTTCGGAAAATGGTGATATTGTAAAAACGCCAGAGCCCTATGTGCTTTTTACGGATTTTGCTGAATCTCAACTTACCTTCACATTGCAGTTTTATTCTAGGTCCGTTTTTAAGATTGAGTTTATTAAAAGTGACTTGCGTTTTGCAATTGACAAAGCCTTTAGAAAGAATGGAATAACTATTCCGTTCCCTCAGAGAGATGTACATATTCATAACTAATTATGAATGTCTTTATCTGAGATTTATAGCGGGGTTTTTGAGGCAGTTCAAATGCCTTTCAATTACTTTGTTGATACAGGTAAGAGAATACATGCCCTGTACATTTTTTCCTCTTTAATCTTAGCTTACTACGTATATAGAAAGGCGCAGATAAAAGAGTCTTTTTTTGCCTATTTCTTCGACAAAGAAAGCTGGGCAAGCAAATCCGCCTTTGTTGATTACGGCTTGTTCTTTTTCAATGCATTCGTCAAGGTTTTTCTCATTGGACCTTATCTGGTTGTGGGTATATATTTATCGTACAAAGTCGAAGGTTTTTTACCTGAAGTTTTGGGTTATCCAGATGCGTCTTTAGGCCCAACCGCAACCTTATTTCTTTATACAATTACCCTAACGTTGCTTAGTGATTTTGCCACTTACGGGGTTCATTTTCTCTTTCACAAAATTCCTTTCATGTGGGAGTTTCATAAGATTCATCATTCCGCCACTTCCATGAATCCAATCACTCAGTATCGACTGCATCCAATTGAACTTATTGTGAATAATGCAAAAGGCATTTTGGTGCTCGGTTTTGTCACCGGAACGTTCCGCCACTTTTCCGCTAACCCCATAAGTGAGGTAGAGGTGATTGGTGCTAACATATTCAGTTTTGCGTTTCTTTTATTTGGAGCAAATCTTAGGCATTCACGTATTCCACTTAAGTATTTCAGCTGGCTAGAATATGTTTTCATCAGCCCTTATCAACATCAGATTCATCATAGTAATAAAGAGGAGCATTTTGATAAGAATATCGGTTCTAAACTGGCCATTTGGGATTGGATGTTTGGAACGCTAATTCGGTCAAATTCAGTACAAAGCATGCAATTTGGTATTGGTAAATCTGAGGATGATAAGTACGATTCGCTTTGGAAGAACCTGTGCAGGCCGTTCAGAAACCTTTGGTTAGCTCTAAGGCCTAATAAGTAAGCACGCACAATTTTGGTTAACAAAATTGTGCGACTTTCGTAGTAAACATCGACCAAAACCCAAAACCTTGAATCGTCTGATTCTATTTCTTACCATTTTTCTGTTGCCAAGCCTAGGCTTTGCCCAGAAAACATCGACCCTAAAAGATCGTTGGAGAAATTCCATCGGTGCTTCTTTTCACTTGCTACACGTAAGCGAAAATGTAAGTCCAGCTTTTGGGGTTTTTTACAATCCGCAGATTAACATGATTAATAATTACGCTGATTTTTCATTGGCATTCACCATGCCTATTTCGCTTGGCGTACACATTAAAGATTCTTGGATTGATAAAACCTTTTTCTATGGGCAAATTCCTGCAGTAATAGAGGCCAATATTGGGCATTACGCTACGCGCGATTTCCGTTCCAAGATTGGAATGGGATTTGGAGCAGGATACGGGGCTCAAATTTCTGGTTCAGATGTTGGGTCTGGCTTTGTTGCCACCGTTGCGGCAAGAACCTGGTTTTTTAAGGGTAGCCTTACAATTAGATATATGTTCTTACTCAACCTGCAAGGAAAAGGCTTCAATGCCCATACCATTGGTGTTGCCGTAAACATGGGCAATTACTTCAATAAGCTTACGCATATGAACAAGATTAGTAAGTTTCACGAGTTCAAATAATATTGTCTGCATGCAGGAATCTCAATTAATCAGTTGCCTACATTTGTTTAACTAGTAAACTAGCAGTATGACAAGAATTTTTACGCTACTACTTCTACTTGCAACCGTTGTTCAATCTGCTCAAGCGGGAGGGCCTTGGCCAAGAGAAAAAAACAAAGGCTACGCTCAGTTGAGCTTTACCTATCTGGGGTATTCAAAGTTTTACAACCAGAATGGAGATGTGGTTAATATGCGCAGAAACGTTACCGATTTTACTGCTCAGGCTTACATTGATTTTGGTCTTACGGATCGGCTTACAATGGTTGCGCAATTGCCATTTAAGTACGTGGCTACATCAGATAAAATCGCCAATTCAGATACGGTTTCATTCACCGATACGGTTCCAAATGGAGGTTTATTTGGGCTCAATAACGTAATGCTTGGCTTCAAATACACCATTATCGATAAAAAAGTAAAATTTGCTGTTGGGCTTAACGCAGAAGCAAATGTTGCTAAGTATGATTCGTTAACCACCCTCCGAACAGGGCCAAGCACGTTTGTAATTCATCCTTATTTAAGTGTTGGCGGATCTTTCTATAAGGACAAATTCTATACGCTTTTAGATGTCGGTTACCGCGTGAGATTGAAAGATTACAGCGATGAAATCGATTTCAATTTTGAGCTTGGTTTCTCCTGGAACTTCAAGACTTATTTCATAGCCAATGTGGTAGGGAGATTTTCGGCACAAAATGGGAGCTACGATAATAACGTTACACCATTGCACCCAAATGGAAGGGACTTACACACTTCTCTAAACCCAAATAATCAAGAATACATTGGTTACGGATTGAAGTTTATCCAGAAATTTAAGCACGGAATTCACCTTAATGCTGGTGTTTATGTAGGGAGCGGAAAAATGGTTGCTGCAGCGCCAAATTACAATTTGGGTATAGCGTACGAATGGTAGGGTTGGATAACATAACCGCTTTGCAGCAGTTGAATATCGAGACCTTGTATAGGTTGAAAGACCTTGTCAACTCAATTGACCTGTCTCTATATACGCACGTAAATACCAAAGGGCGTGCATCTGTAGGCCAGCATGTAAGACATACCATAGAGTTTTACCAGCGCTTGTTTATGGGCAATTCTGTTATTAACTATGATAAACGCGAACGCGATATTCTTATAGAATCTTCAATGAGTCATGCCATGGTTGTAATTGATTCGATTGTGCGAAATATCGAAGATGTTTCAAAGGACTTTCCTGTCATTCTCAAGGCAGAGTTTCCATCGGTGTCTTCCAATGCTGTTGAGGTTAATTCGTCCCTTTCGAGGGAACTCCTCTATGTACTGGAGCACGCAATTCATCACATGGCACTTATCAGAATTTTAATTAAGGATGAAGATGCGGAATTTGAGCTTTCAGATTCTTTTGGTGTGGCCCACTCTACACTCGCCTATATTTCAGGTGAGGCCAACGGCTAAAAAATGAACAATATTTCTGACTTAACTCGGTTGCACATTTGGTTGCAACGATTAGTGTGTTGGGAATTTTGGCCTTGGCGAGTCGTTTATCTTCCTGTAGCTGTTTATTGGTTTTTTCTAGCGATAAAAGCGCGTGGGTGGGTATTCTTTAGTGCAGCAAATCCGTGCATGCGTTTTGGTGGTTTGGTTGGCTATTCCAAGTCTGAGGTAGATAAGCTGATTCCATCTGATTACAGGCCCAAAACAGTCTTTAAAGAAACTTCAGATTCGGTTTCAATAGTTGAGAAAAAATTAATTGAGGCAGGGTTTGCCTATCCCATTATTGTAAAACCAGACCAAGGCGAACGGGGAAGAGGTGTAACAATAGTGAAAAACAAACCAGAACTGAGCTTAGTTCTTTCTCATGCCAAGCAGCGGATGTTAGTACAGGAATACGCTAATCTTCCAATGGAATTGGGAATCATGTACAGCAGACATGCCGATGAAAGCCAGGGAAGAATCACCTCAATTGTGATAAAAGATTTCCCAAAGGTTGTTGGAGATGGTAAATCAACATTGCTAGAGCTAATTCTGAAAGAGCGCAGAGCACGATTGAGTTACAAAATTCATTTCAAAACATTTGGAGATGATATTAATTCTATGCCCTCAAAAGGTGAGGAGGTACAAGTGGTCACAATCGGAAACCACATGCGTGGCACCACTTTCTTCAATGGTAATCATCTAATTACCCAAGGATTAGAAAAGGTGATAGACGACTTGGCCAAGCAAATTGACGGTTTTCACATAGGTCGTTTCGACCTTAAAACGGAGTCGATTGAGGAATTATTGAAAGGCAACTTTGTAGTTATTGAGCTCAATGGAGTAAACTCCGAACCATGCCACATTTTCCACCCAAACCGCTCTATTTTCCTTGCTTGGCGCGATTTATTCCAGCACTGGAAACGCATTGCTGAAATCAGCATCTCAAATCACGCCAATGGAACTGATTATGCATCCTATTCAGAAATCAGGGCAGAAATCAAGAAGCATAAACTGGAGCTGAGGCAATCCGATTAATACTTTTACTACATGGAATTTGACATCAGATATATTCTTGCGTTACACATCATATTTGTTGTGTCATGGTTTGCTGGGTTGTTTTACATTATTCGGTTGTTCATTTATCATGCTGAAGCAAGAACAAAAGACCAACCAGAGCGAAGTATTCTTGAGAAGCAATACAAGCTAATGGAGTGGAGGTTATGGTATATCATTACGTGGCCAGCGGCAATTCTCACTTTAGTTTTTGGTACTTGGATGATTGTTTATACGCCAGGGTATTTGTCTCTGCCTTGGATGCACGTAAAACTGAGCATGGTTGGAGGACTTTACCTGTATCAGCTATACTGTCACAAGATTTTCAGAAAGTTTCAGAATGATGAAGATACTTGGGGTTCGTTCAAACTCCGAATTTGGAACGAAGTAGCTACACTTTTCCTCTTCTCAATTGTGTTTGTTGTGGTATTGAAAAATACCGTCTCTTGGATTATAGGCTTGGGCAGTCTCATCATGTTAGCAATAGTTATGATGGGAGCCATTAAACTATACGGCAAAGCAAGATCTAAAAAGGAAAAGGTACAAGAGAAGTCTGGGGAGGAATCAGCTTCCTGAAACAATACGCGCTTTCTTGTTTGAAAGGCTAACAGACAAAAGCATTTTCTTCGCGTCATCAATCGAATCGTACGTTCCATAAGCAACTAAATGCTCTCCGCTTTCGGTTCCAGCATACTCTGCACCAAAACCTCTTTTAATCATCTTGGCAACATAATCAGCTGCATCAGAGCGAGATAAAAAAGCAGCCGCAATTACTTGGTAAGAGCTTGCGCTTTCAAGTGTTTCTGCAACCGGTTCGTTTTCAATTGTAGAGACTTCCTCAGATGGAATAGCATCCGTTTTAACCACAATTGGATTAGCGGTATTCTTGGTTAAATAAAGATTCAGGTACTCCTTTTCGAACTTATCTGAAAGTGCGTCTTCCTTCTCAAAACCTTGGCTTAACCAAGCATCGTTGAAAGAACGCGGAGAGTACACTGAGTTTGAAGTTGTAGCAAACGTATTCATTTCATGAACCAACGTTTTACTGTTTGAAAGAACATCTGTTTTAATAGGTGCCCAGATTAAGAAACCAGCAAATACAGCCGCAGCCGCATAGCTTGCAACCTTCCTAAGAGGTATCGTGCGAACGGTCTTTATAACTGGACCATCAATCGCAACAAGTTCTTTTACCTTATCAATATTATCTTTTTCAACAGGACGAAGCGTAACTGGCTTTAAACCGAAGAATTCGTCTTGAATTTCGGCCATATCAATAGCGTGAAATTCAATCGCTCCATCTGCACTTTTCTTAAGTTGACCAAGGCCTTCCCATGAAACTGTTTCGGTATTATCTAATCTGAATTTCAGTTCCGAAATAGCATCTGTAAGCCACATGTCGGCTTCAGCATAAGTAACATCGCTATCAGCAGAAACAGATGCAATTAAAAGGCCATCATTATGTACCAAACGTGCGTTAAAAATAACGGTATTTTTAGGTGGATGAATTTTGTTTCTGAGTTCATCCAATTGCGCACCAATATGGTCTTTTACAAACCCGCCAAATCCTGGAAGAACCGCCAAAGGCTGTTCATTCAGTTGTTTGCTTACGATATGTCCGAGTTCGTTTGAAATCATGTTGTAGAGAGCAACAAAGTACGGGAAAATTATATGTTTTTCAGCCTTAAAAGAGCCTCTAAGTCTTCTGGCGTATCTACCGAATTGCTTTCGTGTTCTGTTTCAGCGAGTTGTATCTCAAATCCGTTATCCAACCAACGTAATTGTTCCAGTTTTTCGTCCAATTCTCGCTGCGATTGTGGCAACTTAGCAATGATTTTAAGCGTATCAACGCGATAAGCGTAAATACCAATGTGCTTGTAAGATGTCTCTAAAGAAGAGAAACCCTTACGGCTGAAATTCAAGGCTTGACCAGTGGAGGATTTATCCACCTTAACTACCGTGTTGTTCAGCAGGTCAACTTCTGTTTCCAGCTTCTTGGTAAGTGTTGCAATTTTCGTTTTCGGGTTGTCAAAACAAGCAGCAAGCTGGTCAATTTGCTCAGGCTCAATAAAGGGCTCATCGCCTTGAATATTGATTACCACATCAACACCTTCAAGGTTAGAAATAACCTCAGCGCACCTGTCTGTACCAGATTCATGTTTATCTGAAGTAAGAACCACCTTTCCGCCAAACGACTGAACATGGTTGAAAATGCGTTGATCGTCTGTAGCAACAATCACATCTGATAGGGAAGAAGCCTTTGATGTCTGCTCGTAAACACGCTGAATCATGCTTTTTCCAGCAATATCAACCAATGGTTTTCCAGGAAACCTAGTTGAAGCGTAACGCGATGGAATGATGCCAACGATTTTGGTCATGGAGCAAATGTAATCGGATCAATCAAGACGGAATTAACATTCTTTAAATATGAGTTTGCAAAAGAGTTTTCATCTTTGAATCGAACCAAAACAATAAAAATGGCTGATGTAATTGATTACAAGATTTACGGAGATGATATGCAGGCGATTGAGATTGAGCTCGACCCAAATGAAGGTGTGAGAGCAGAGGCTGGCGCCATGCTTTACATGGAAGACGGCATTCAAATGCAAACCGATACTGGTGGTGGAATCTTTAAAGGTTTTAAACGATTAATCACGGGCGAAAGCTTTTTCATTACAACCTTCGCGCATACGGGAACAGGTAAAAGCCACGTAGCGTTTGCGGCTCCATATCCCGGCAAGATTATTCCTTTGGATTTGACCGCTTTGGGTGGAAAGTTCCTTTGCCAAAAAGATGGGTTTTTATGTGCTGCACAAGGCGTTGAGATAGAGGTGGCTTTCACCAAAAAGATTGGAGCAGGATTATTTGGTGGAGAAGGGTTTATTCTTCAGCAATTAGAAGGTGATGGATTGGCGTTTGTGCATGCGGGAGGAACAATCATTGAAAAAGATTTGAAGGCAGGCGAAACACTTAGAGTTGATACGGGCTGTTTGGTAGCGTTTGCGCCATCAGTTGATTACGACATTCAGTTTATAGGCGGTTTCAAAAACTCGCTTTTTGGAGGCGAAGGTTTGTTTACCGCCAACCTAACAGGGCCGGGTAAAGTTTATCTACAGAGTTTGCCTTTCAGCAGATTGGCTGACAGAATTTCTGCTGCGGCTCGTTTTGGTAGAAAAGGTGAGCGAAAAGGTGCTGCTGGTTTAGGAGGCGACCTTCTCGGAAACATTATCAGTGGGCGTTAACCCAATGCAGTTTCCTCAATCTTAGAAAAGACTTCTGGGTTCTCCCAGTTGTCTTTTATTCCTTCCCAAGAGAGAATTTCTTCCATGATTTTGTCTTGCTCTTTTCCGCGAGCAAGTGCTTCTGAATACCGCATTTCTGAGAACGTTACCATCTCATAAAGCGGAGTCCATTTGGTTGGATGTTTAGCGCTTAGTTTCTTCTCAATTTGCTTTCGTAAAAGGAAGTTTGGGTTTGCAACCGAATCTCGCATCTCCACAAAGTTGCGAAGTGCTAAATCTGCAATTGCATCATCATCTGGCTTACGAGACTTTTGGAACTCATCAAACAACACAGATTTATCATCCCAATGTTTATCCGCTAACTGGTCAAAAACGTAGCAATCCTCAAACCCAGAAACCATTCCTTGTCCGTAGAAAGGAACAATGGCGTGAGAGGCATCGCCAAAAATGAGCGCTTTGTCTTTATAAGCCCAAGGGAAACATTTAACGGTGACCAAAGATGATGTTGGGTTCTTGAAGAAATCCTCAACCAGTGTCGGCATATGTGGCACAACATCCGGGAAAACCTCATTGAAGAAAGCCAACACTTCTTGTTCTGTATTCAGGTTTTCGAAGGCGTGTTTGCCTTCAAAAGCAAGGAAAAGCGAAACGGTAAAACTGCCATCCATATTCGGAAGTGCGATTAACATGTATCCGCCACGAGGCCAAATATGTAATGCGTTTTTCTCTAACCTAAAATCACCATTCTCAGCAGCTGGAATCGATAATTCTTTATATCCGTGGGCTAAATAATCTTGAGAATAATTGAACTTATCGGTCATCATCATAGCATGACGAACTTGGCTAAAGGCACCATCTGTTCCATATATCTGGTCTGCTTCAATGTCCAATTCTTCACCAGAATTTTCATTTCTGAAAGCGGCTTTCCCAGCTTCCAAATGCATGGAAGTGCAACGCATATTGAAGTTGATTTTGACGCCAAGTTTTTCGGCTTCATTCATCAAAAGAACGTTCAATCCGCCCCGCGGAACAGAATTTATGTGTTGGCCTTCTTTGCCATATGGCTGAAAGTTGGTGTCACTTTCTATATCATGAATCATTCTGCCGGGCATTGGAATAACCATTTCCAAAACCTTTTCCTTTAAACCAACCCTGTCTAAAGCTTTCAGTCCACGATGCGAAATAGCCAAATTAATAGACCGACCAGCGCTCATAACGGTATCCCGCATATCGGGCCTTCGTTCGTAAATTTCAACTGAAACACCGCGCTTTGCGAGGTAAACTGCGTGCAATGAGCCAACTAATCCAGCCCCAATTATGATTTGCTTTTTCTCCATTATCTGAGATTTATGTTGCCAAATTAACCATTAGGTCCAAGGAGAGTTCATGATCACAGTCATTATTCTAGCATACGTTTTAACTAATTTCGGCCATAACAAATTAATAAGGATGGATAACGAGTTACTTCAGGGCCAATTAGCAAAGTTGAAAGACAAGTACGAAGCCATGGGGCAGGATATGAACTCCTACCTAGATGGACTTTTGCTTTCTAATTATTTGCCGTACTGGGATTACGCAAGATTGGATACGCTGATGACTTTACAACAGCCTAAAACTGATTTTCCTGATGAGCTAATTTTTATCATTTATCACCAGATAACCGAATTGTATTTCCGTTTGTCGTTGCACGAATACGAGCAGATTGGCAACAATGGAAGAAATATTTTGCCAAATGGCGAAGATAAAGGCTGGCGGGAAGAATTGGAGCCAGGTTTTTTTAAGGAAAGAATAAGAAGAATTAACGCCTATTTCCATGCGCTTACTACTAGTTATGGGGTGATGGAATACGGTATGGAAAAGGACCAATTTCTACGGTTCAGAATGGCATTGTTGCCAGCAAGTGGATTTCAAAGTGCCCAGTACAGAAAGATTGAAATCTGCTCTACATCGTTGAACAACTTGGTTCATAAAGATCATAGAGAAAAGTTTGCAGATACTGCTTCTGATGAAGACGGTATTAGAGAAATGTTCCAATTTATTTATTGGAAAACAGGTGCTACAGATATTGAAACAGGAAAGAAAACCCTCACCTTAAAACAGTTTGAACAGAAGTATACAGAGGAGTTAATTGATCTTGCTTTAGACTATTCAGACAAAAACCTTTGGGCTAAATATATGTCTTTGCCAGAATCAGAACAGAAAGACCAAGGCCTTATTGATCAGATGAAAACGCTTGATGCAAATGTTAACGTCAATTGGCCGCTTCAACATTACAAAACTGCCGCACGTTATTTGCTTAAAGACGAAGATGGTGTACCCGCCACAGGCGGTACCAACTGGCAAAAATATCTGCCTCCACGTTTTATGAAGCGAATTTTCTTTCCAGAATTATGGTCAGAAAATGAAAAAGAAGATTGGGGAAAAGGTTGGGTTGAAGACCTTGTGAATAACAAGTAAAAGGCCGATGTAGGTTTGGCAACTCATAGCGGTATTTTCGTCTTTAGTTAAACTCAGTTTTTTCATTCTGTTGTATGCTGATTTGTTAAGACTAAACTCTATGAGACAAAATCTATTCTCCAAAACATTGATAGCTGCTTTTTTCGCGGCATCACTATTTCAAAATAATTCAGTTCAAGCTCAAGCTGTAAATGGTTCTGCGCAGCAGTTGAGCTGTAATTGTTTCAGACTAACCGAAGCAATTGGCAACCAAAGTGGTTCTGTGTGGAATAGTGCACAGATTGATTTGAGCGAACCGTTTGATTTTACGTTTGATGTCTATTTAGGTAATATTCCGGGTGGCGCGGATGGCATTGCATTCGTTCTTCAACCCGTGAGCACACTCGTTGGTTCTACAGGTGGTGGTTTGGGTTATGAAGGGATTACCCCCTCATTGGCCATGGCAATTGACACTTACGATAATGGCCTTACACAATCAGACCCAGTTAATGATCATGTGGCAATAATGTCAAACGGGTCTATTGACCACGGTTCTACAGATAACCTGGCAGGGCCAGTTGATGCCCTTGCAGCTAGTGGCAATATTGAAGATGGACAAGATCACC
>JBLHEU010000038.1:0-18982 GCA_047614525.1 Bacteroidia bacterium
AAAGCGCCCTCCATAACGTTGGTTGATTTCTAGAAGGAGAAAATGTGCCGATATGGCTAATGATGAATTCCTCATCTAACTTTAGATCAGAATCAGGAAAGTCAGCTTCGTCAAATCCATTCGTGACCGTCTCAACGTTTTTGGCTCCCAAGGCTATAAACTCTTCGGTCATTGTATAGCCGATGGTAAGAGATAAATCCGCACTTTTCAGCACTTGTTGCTCCAAACTTTTGTGTTTCCTATCAGCCCAACCAGAAAGCATCAGTTCTTTATAAAAGTCAATGTTAGTCCAAGGGTCTCTGAAGTCTGCAACCCATTTTATCCCTAATGACTTTTTCAACCCAAGCGCGATGAGGTGCATACTGTGCGGGGGGCCGGTGGAGACAATCAAATCCACTGGGTTTTCTTCCAGATACTTGGTGAGGTAATTTACCGATGGTTTAATCCAAAACTTACGTGCATCGGGGACAAAAAAATTGCCTCTAACCCAAACCGAAATCTTTTGAAGCAGGCCTGGCTCCTTCTTATCAGAAACAAATCCCGCACCGATTTTTTTGTTCTTATCACCAAGAAATTGGCGGTACCAAGTATATGGTTCCCAAATGGGTTGTTTCAGAATTTCAACTTCTTCGGGCACGTCTTTCACTAACGATTCATCCAAAGCTGGGTATTCGGGATTTTCTGGGGTATAAACGATTGGTTGCCAACCAAACTCCGGTAGATATTTAACAAACTTGAGCCATCTCTGAACTCCAGCACCTCCGCTAGGCGGCCAGTAATAAGAGATGATGAGAACCTTTTTCAAGGCGATTAGACTTTTCTACCCTTGGCATCCATTGCCACTCCACCGATTATAAACAAAATCAACAGTATAGAACCAGCCAAAGACATGCTTTCGCTTGTGCGATAAATTTTAGGCTCAAACTTGAATTCAACTGTATGTTCTCCAGCGGGGACAATCATACTCCGCAGAACGTAATTTGCTCTCCAATGTGGTTTCAACTCTCCATCCACATATGCATTCCAACCATTACTAAAATAGATTTCTGAGAACACTGCCAATTGATCCAAAGAACTTTCTGTCTCATACTTCAAGTAATTGGGCTGATATTCCATGAAGTAAATGTTCGCCAAACTGTCTTTTGAAGGAGCAAATCCGTTCAACTCGTTTTCAAACCGTTTGTCAATTATGGCAATCTTCTCTGGGTTGAATTCATCTTTGCTCAACCAAGCAAGTTCTTCATCTGCGTTTTCAACAATTGCCACATCTTCCACAAACCAAGCATTACCGGATGCCAGTGGATTTGCTCTAACGGAAGGTCTTCCATCGCTTCCTGGTGTGATGAAATACTTGGTATTTAGCATATTTAAAACAGCCAAATTGGTTTTGCTGATACAGGAATCAACCAACTCCTGGTAACGCTTAAGTTTAGCGCCATGATAACCACCAATAGACTTATGGAAATATGAAGTCTTTGAGTCGTTAAACGTACTAACGGTTAGGTTGATGACACGAAAATTCGGATCGGTGTCATTTAAGATTTCCTTGTCTGCCGCTGTAGGCATAATTGCATTTTTCGACTTGCCTTTTCTAACATAATCATCATCATTTAAGTAACGCTGATCTACTTGCCACAAATCAACGAGGACCAAGCCTGAGATTAACAAAGCGATAATTCCGGGTTTAATTTTGCCCATTTGGCCTACAAATAACAGAACTGCAGCAAGCAGCACAAAAACCAATGAGCGCAGTGCGTCAGAAGAAACATGAGCCCCTCTATCAACGGCTAGAGCATCGGCAAGCCATTCGAAATTTGTGCCAATCAGAGCTATATCGGAATCAGATAAGAAGTCTAAAAAAACCCCGGGCACTAGCCAAAACAGCAAGCAAATACCACCTACAACTCCTACCGAAATTGCTAGTGGCTTTTTAAGAGATTGTTTGTCTTCCGTTTCTAAAAATGCCCTGAGGCCAAGTACCGCCAAAATTGGAAGAACCAATTGAGCAATTACCAATGTCATTGATACGGCTCTGAACTTATTATAGCCAGGAAAGTAGTTGAAGAATAAATCGGAGAACCATGCAAAATTACTTCCCCAAGACAGCACAATGGACAACAAGAATGCGAAGAACAACCACCATTTATCTGAAGTTTTGACAACGAACATTCCGAGCACTGCCAGAAAACAGATGATGGCACCTAGATAGACGGGGCCTGATGTAAATGGTTGAGCTCCCCAATACGAAGTTGTTTGCCGTTGCAACTGCTGTAATTGTTGCGCTTCTTCCTGTGTTTTGGGTCGATGAGAAACGAATTCCTGATAGGTTTCAGATTTCTCATCTTGAAGAAACGAATACGAACTACTTCCTCCCATGAAATTTGGAATGAGCAAAGTGAAGGTCTCACCGACTCCATAGCTCCAACGCATGGCGTAGCTTTTCTCCAAGCCACTTTCACCTTGCTGAGTAGAGAGTTCTGACTTACCTCGCATGGTTTCAGCACCATAATCAGCAGTCGTCCAAAGTCCACTTAGATTCGGACCTACTGCTATCAACGCAGAAATGACCATTATTCCTGTAGCCTTACCGAAATTTGCCAGCTCCCCTGCTTTAATGGCTTCAACCAATTTCACGGCTCCAAGAATCAATACCGTCAGTAATAAATAATACGTAATCTGAAGATGATTTGTGGCTATTTCAAAAGACAAAAACAGCGCAAGAAGTGCTGAACCAAGGAAATATCGGCCTTTGTATGTAAGTAAGATAGACCCAATTACAGGTGCCATATAAGCCATGGCGTGCACTTTAGAATTATGCCCAGCTTCTATAATTATCAAGGTATAAGAAGCCAATCCAAATGCAATGGAACCAGCCAGTGCATAGCGCCATCCTACACCCATCATTAGGAACATGAAATACGCCCCAGCAAACATGAAAAAGAGGTAATTAACTGGACGAGGAATCAATTGATTCATGGCCGTCAAGGCTTTCTTCATCCAGTTATTAGGGTACATTACTGAAATCTGATAAGCTGGCATTCCAGAAAACATGGAGTTGGTCCAAAGTGGCTCTTGTCCTGTTTCTTCGCGGAAGTCCATGATTTCCTTGCTCATGCCTTGGAAATTGACGATGTCTGACTGTATCAATTCCTTCCTCTCAAAAACTATTGGATTCATGTAGGCGATGGCTACAATCAGCAAGGCAAAAACCGCCAAAAAATGCGGCAGAATACTCTTCAAATTATCCATAATATTCTATTGAAATATGATTAACAGCTTGGGCCAAAAGTTCTATTCCTTGATTTCCTCAAACTCAACGTAATCGCCTTCGGCATCTGAAACGCCCGCTTTCTTTTCTGCTCCTTTTTGAATGACAACCTCTCCTTCCTGAAAAGAAGCATCCGCTGATTGACGGTCTTGCGCTTGTCGCATTCTGTCTTCCATATTCTTCTGCGCTTTTTCCACTACTTTTTTTGCCACAACGGGAAAGAAAAGTCTGAACATCAGTTTCCAGATGTAGTAAACAACAACCAGGAAGAGAATTACCTTAAGCAGCATACGAGTCTAATTGTCTATCGGCTAAGGTATAAGTTACGCTCCGAATAAATCTCGCGGAAGTACTCATCGTTGAGGTCATCGATAAAGCGAATTGCCTCTCCTGTTGATTTCATTTCAGGTCCTAACTCCTTGTTTACATCGGGGAATTTCTCAAATGAGAAAACAGGAATCTTTATTGCGTAGCCTTCTTTGTGCGGATTGAATTTAAAGTCTTTTAACATCTTCTCGCCCATCATCACCTTGGTAGCGTAGTTCACATATGGCTCCCGGTATGCCTTTGCAATGAATGGAACCGTTCGTGATGCCCTTGGATTTGCTTCGATAATGTATACGATTTCATCTTTTACAGCGAACTGAATATTGATAAGCCCGATGGTATTCAACTTCATAGCGATGGTGCGCGTATGGCGGTCAATTTGCTCCAAAACACTCTCGCTTAAGTCGAAAGTTGGAAGTAATGCATAACTATCTCCAGAATGAATTCCTGCTGGCTCAATGTGCTCCATCACTCCCAGGATATGAACATCTATACCATCGCAAATGGCATCCGCTTCCGCCTCAATAGCTCCTTCTAGGAAGTGATCTAGAAGAATTCTGTTTCCAGGAATATCCTTGAGAAGATTTACTACATGATTTTCTAGCTCTTGCTCGTTAATCACAATCTTCATGTTTTGGCCTCCCAAAACATAGGAAGGTCTGACCAATAATGGAAAGCCAAGCTCTTTGGATACCTCCAATGCTTTATCGGCATCTTCCGCTACGCCAAATTTTGGATATGGTATATTATTTTCCTGAAGGAGTGTGGAAAAACGACCGCGATCCTCAGCAAGGTCTAGCGATTTGAAATCTGTTCCGATAATTTTAATTCCGTGGCGTTCTAACTTCTCAGCCAATTTCAGAGCCGTTTGGCCGCCTAATTGTACGATAACTCCTTCTGGCTTTTCGTGAAGAATTATGTCATAAATATGTTCCCAGAAAACGGGCTCGAAATAAAGTTTATCAGCAACATCGAAATCGGTAGAAACCGTTTCTGGGTTACAGTTAATCATGATGGTTTCGTAGCCACATTCCTTTGCAGCTAAAACCCCATGAACGCAGCAGTAATCGAACTCAATTCCTTGTCCAATTCGGTTCGGGCCAGAACCGAGAACAACAATCTTCTTCTTATCAGTAACAACGCTTTCGTTCTTACCCTCAAAAGTGGAATAGTAGTAAGGCGTTTGCGCAGGGAATTCAGCAGCACATGTATCAACCAACTTGTAAACTCGTTGAATATCGAATTCTTGTCGCTTCTTGAAAACCTCGCTTTCCCAGCAATTAAGCAAGTGAGCGATTTGTCTATCGGCATAACCTTTCTGCTTTGCCTCAAGCAAAAGTGCTTTCGGAATGCTATCCAGTTTGAAGCTCTGAATCTCATTTTCAAGGTCGATCATCTCATGAATTTGATTGAGAAACCAAGAATCGATGCGAGTTATTTGCTGTATCGTTTTTAACGGGATCCCAAGCTTGAATGCATCATAGACATGGAATAATCGGTTCCAACTTGCGCGCTTCAAGCTATGTAGAATCTCATCTTGATTGCGAAGTTCTTTTCCATCTGCACCAAGGCCATTTCGCTTAATCTCTAACGATTGACATGCTTTCTGAAGTGCTTCTTGGAACGTTCGTCCAATTCCCATCACTTCTCCAACAGATTTCATTTGAAGTCCTAGTTCTCGGTTACAACCTTTGAACTTGTCGAAATTCCAACGTGGAATTTTTACGATGACATAATCCAACGTTGGCTCAAAGAATGCTGAAGTTGTTTTGGTAATTTGATTCTGAAGTTCATCTAAATTGTATCCAATGGCCAACTTGGCTGCGATTTTTGCAATTGGATATCCCGTTGCTTTTGATGCCAAAGCGGAAGAGCGACTTACTCTAGGATTAATTTCAATTGCGATAATGTCTTCTTTCTCATCATCGCTAACAGCAAACTGAACGTTACATCCACCAGCAAAATTTCCGATTGACCGCATCATGTGAATAGCCATATCTCGCATGCGCTGATAAGTCCTGTCACTCAAAGTCATTGCTGGGGCCACCGTAATGGAATCTCCTGTATGAATTCCCATCGGGTCAAAATTCTCGATGGAACAGATAATTACAACATTATCGTTGTTATCGCGAAGTAATTCTAACTCAAATTCTTTCCAGCCAAGAAGAGCTTTATCAATCATCACCTCATGAATAGGCGATAAGTGCAATCCCGTATTGAGATGCTTATCAAAATCTTCTTGGTCGTAAACAATAGCTGCACCTGCTCCACCCAAAGTGTAGGATGCTCTTATGCACAACGGAAAGCCGAATTTTTGTGCAACTTCTTTCCCTTCCAGGAATGACTTGGCTGTTGCCTGTGGCGCCATCGGAATACCAATTTTTCCCATGAGCAGCCTGAACTTTTCACGGTCTTCAGTTACTTCAATGGCGTCCACATCCACACCAATCATCCTTACTCCATACTTGTCCCAAATGCCCATTTCCTTGCATTTGATGGATAAGTTGAGAGCAGTTTGACCTCCCATTGTTGGTAACACACAATCAATATCGTGCGCTTCTAAAATTTCAATAATACTTTTTGGCTCCAGCGGTTTCAGATAGATATTATCTGCCGTTACAGGATCCGTCATAATCGTTGCCGGATTTGAGTTAATGAGTGTCACCTCAATTCCCTCTTCTCGCAGAGACCTAGAAGCTTGCGAACCTGCGTAATCAAACTCACAAGCTTGCCCAATTACAATTGGACCAGAACCTATTATTAGAACATGTTTTATCGAAGTATCTCTAGGCATTTTTCAATAAGGTTTAGGGTCTACACAAATTCATGCGAAGTTAGTGCACTAGACAGTGCTATCTTTGCTATAATCGGGTGCATTTTTGAACAATTTATCACCGAAAAAAAGACTTGAAGAAAACGCTAAAAACGGGAGCTGCTACTTGGAGTTACCTCGATAACGAAGAAGGCGATGAAATCTGGCTGACTTTTCATGGCTATGGGCAAGATGCCGAAGTGATGCATCAGTTTATGAAAACCTTTCGGCCTAAAGCCAGGGTTTTGAGTTTTGATCTTCCTTTACATGGCGATACAACAGTAAAAAAGAACAAACCTCTTACTCTTGGTGATCTAGCTGATTTGCAGGGTAGAGCGTTGCTTGAAGCAGGAGGCAAAAAATGTTCGATTTTGGCATATAGTCTCGGTGGTAAGATTGCGCTAAAAATGGTTGAACTTGATCCTGGTAAAATGGAGCGTTTAGTTCTAATTGCACCAGACGGATTAAAAACCAATAGACTTTACTGGTTTGTTACGCATACAACTGTTGGCAGAGTCATTTTTCAGTTGACGATAAAATTCCCACATCCTATTTTAGGTCTAAGTAAACTGCTTGCAACCACACGATTAATGAATCCTAAGATTCATGAGTTTTTATCCTCTCAGATGGGTACAAAAGAAAAACGTCAGAAGGTTTTAGATACTTGGATGATGTTTAAAAACATAACTCCATCGCTCGATCAAGTAAGTAAACGAATTTGGAGGTATAGGATTAAACTAACGCTGGTTTTCGGAAAGAAAGACCGTGTTATTCACCCAAAACTAGCCAAGAATTTGTCTGGTAAAAATTGCAAATCAGCTGAGGTAATTATGCTTAACGCTGGGCATAATCTGACCACAAGGCGCTATGCTGAGCAACTCAAAGACCTTATCGAATAAAAACCCCAACCGCTTTCATCGATGGGGGTTTCTCTAAACCAAGAAGCTGATTGCTATTCTAGCTTGTAAGCAATTGGCAAAACCATTTGCACATTGACTTTCTTACCATCTTTCATTCCTGGGGTCCAAGCAGGCATTGCCGAAACAACACGCACGGCTTCTGCATCCAAATCTTCTCTAACTCCTTTAACTACCTCAACCAAGCTAACAGTACCATCAGTTCCAATAACGAACTGAACGAAAACTTTGCCTTCCAATCCATCCTGCTCAGCTTTCTGAGGATAATTGATTGATCCAATCAAATAGTTAATCATCTCTTCTATTCCTCCAGAAAACTCCGGCATGATTTCCACTTCCTTATAAATTTCAGAGTTTTTATCCGCACTTTCAATCATCGCTGCAAAAGCATGCTTGTCTTTGTCGGACATTGATGTTGGTGGTACTTTAGGTGGCGGCACAGAATCCATGCAAGCCGCCAATAGACAAATAGCCGTAATAAGAGGAATAGCCACTAAATAGCGAGCTGTTCCCCACTTCGATGTTTTTTCTGAGTAGATCATGTTTACTCGTTTTTTAAGATTAATAGAATTGTAAAAACTGTTGGCAAATGAAAGATCTGACGGTAGCTGAAACAGTTGATCCAATTGGACCTTAACGTAATGCTCCTTGGTGGAAGATATATGTGTGAGAGCATCTGCCTGATACTCATGAATTTCTTGAATAGCACGTAAATAGTAAGTCAACAACGGGTTGAACCAAAACAGAATACGTAGGAAACTCAGCCAAAGCACATCGTAAGAATGACCAAGCTGAACATGCGCCATTTCGTGCTTCAAAATCGTTTCCAAATTAGAAACAGAAAGCTTCTTGGGTAAATGAATTATGGATAGAAACGAAAAAGGACCAGCCTTATCTGACCGTAAGACTAACTCGCCCATCAAAATCTCAGATTCAGACTCTTTCACCAGCTTCATTAAGCTCGAAACCGACTTTGCAAAAAGCCAAAGCGCAACCATTGCACCCAAGGCATAAACCATAGTATACAAGTCGAAAGGAAGCGAAAACACCTCTGTCGGAACAATCCCACTTCCTACTTCAACCGTAGGTAATTGCAGACCAATAAGCCGTTCAGATGTCGTTCTGCCAACAGGTAAAAACGGTACAATTAAAGACAACACCGAACCAATTAATAAGTAAGCCCGATTAAGCCCGTGAAACGTATTCCCGTTCAGCAACAACTTATAGCTGAGCCAAACAATCAGGAACGATATATTACTGATAAGAACAAAGCGAATAAACTCACCCATTTTTTTCCTTTTTAGCTTCAATAACCTTCATCAACTCATCCATTTCCTTCACCGTCATATCATTGTCTTTCACAAAAAAGGACACCAAATTCTGGAACGAACCCTCGAAATAATTATCCACTAATTGCCCTGCCGAGTGCTTCGTATAATCCTCCTTAGACACCATCCCGAAATACTGATGCGTTTTCCCAAACGCCTTATAACTCACAAACTCCTTCTTCTCCAAAATGCGGATAATCGTACTCACCGTATTATACGCAGGTTTCGGCTCCGGAAACTCTTCAATTACATCCTTTACAAATGCTTTCTCAAGCTTCCATAATGCATGCATCACCTGTTCTTCAGCCTTTGTCAAATCTTTCATGCCTCAAACATATAACTAAACCCTTAGTTAAACAACTAATAGTTTAGTTTTTAGGTGTGCGTGAGTTCAAAATTTAACATTTTTCACGTTCCCGAAAAGGGTCAGACTCAATTTCTCCAAGTCTGAATAGCGGGGTCGGGCTTACCGCTTCTACTGCACTCCGCCTATGGCGGATGCGGGGTAACCGCTACAATCCCTAACGCAATCTGCTATCCAACCTCAGCGCGGAAATCCTATTTTCGCAGCATGAAAATTGGGATCATTAAAGAAGGCAAAACGCCACCAGACAAAAGAGTTAGTTTAACTCCAGCGCATTGTGCTCAGCTTAAACAGGCGCATCCAGAATTAGAAATCAAAGTTCAACGAAGCCCTATTCGTTGTTTCCAAGATGATGCATATGCAAACGCAGGAATTGAATTGGTAGATAACGTCAAAGATTGTGATGTCATTTTTGGAGTAAAAGAAGTGAAGCATGAAATGCTTGCAGAAGGCAAAACCATGCTTTTCTTCTCACACACAATTAAGAAACAACCCTACAACCGGGACCTACTTCTTGAAGTACTCAAGAAGAAAATTCGTCTTATTGATTACGAAACGCTTACCTATTCTAACGGATTTCGTGTTCTAGGTTTTGGTCGTTTTGCAGGAATTGTTGGGGCTTACAACGCACTTATCGCTCACGGAAAACGATACAATTCTTTCGAGTTAAAGCCTGCATTTCAATGTGAAGACATGAAAGAAATGGGCCGCGAAATGGAGAAGGTTGAAATCGGCAATGCCAAAATCATTATTTCAGGAGGCGGAAAAGTTGCAAAGGGTTCCAAGGAAACATTGAATGCAGCTGGTATACGCGAGGTTTCTATTCCAGAATTTTTGAATGACACTTTTGACGAGCCTGTTTACTGCAATGCAGATATTCTAGATTACCATGAAAAGGACGGAAAAGCGCCAGCCAGTTTTGGCGAATTCGTTAAAGACAGCACTGTTTGGGAGAACACATTTACCAAGTTCACCAAAGTGGCAGACATCTTTATTTCAGCACACTTTTGGGATAATAAATCGGCTCATTTCTTCACCGAAGAAGATGTGAAATCTGATGATTTTAAAGTGAAAGTTATTGCCGATATCACTTGCGACATTAAAGGTTCTGTAGCTACAACACTTCGTCCGTCAACCATTGCCGAACCTATTTATGGCTACGATAAAACAACTGGTGAAGAAGCTGATTCTTATGCTGAAAACAGTATTACAATCATGGCTGTAGATAATTTGCCCTGTGAAGTACCTAAGGATGCTTCTGAAGGCTTTGGGCAAGATTTGATTGAGAGTATTATTCCTTTGTTCTTAGGAGATGATCCAGACAAGGTTTTAGCACGCGCCACAATTGCACAAGACGGTAAATTGACAGAATACTTCAGCTACTTGCAGGATTACGCAGACGGGAAATAAGGATCCGTCATTCCGAGCGAGGAACGAGTCGAGGAATCTATTTCTTCAAACAAACAGATTTCTCCACTACGGTCGAAATGACGCGGTTTCGGGTTAAGCCTTCTTCAATTCAGAGATAACAGCTTCTGGGTTATCTGCTCTAAAAACGGCATTACCGGCAACTAGTGCGGTTGCACCTGCGGCTACAAGTTTTGGTGCGTTCTCCAAATTCACGCCACCGTCAATTTCAATAATCAGGTTTGGATTTACTTTATCAGCCATAGCTCTAAGCTTGGCCACTTTAGCGTAAGTGTTTTCAATAAACTTCTGTCCGCCAAAACCTGGGTTTACAGACATTATCAACACTAAATCGAGTTCTACTAATACGTCTTCTAGTAACGATACTGAAGTATGAGGGTTAAGCGAAACACCCGCTTTCATTCCTAATTCCTTTATTCCACCAATGGTTCTATGAAGATGATTGCATGCTTCGTAATGCACCGTAAGAATATCAGCACCTAGTCCATTAAAATAGCTGAGATACCTATCTGGATCAACAATCATCAAATGCACATCAAACGTCTTGGTACAAATCTTTTTCAATGGCTTCATCACAGGCTCACCGAAAGAGATATTTGGGACAAACATCCCGTCCATCACATCTACATGAAGCCAATCGGCCTCACTTCGGTTTATCATTTCCATTTCTTCACCCAACTTGGTGAAGTCTGCGGCTAAAACTGATGGCGCTACTATTGGCATTTGTTGGTAGTTTTTATTGTCACGAAGTAAAACAAAAAGCCCCGTCTACTAGAAGTAAACGGGGCTTTAATATCAACAGATAGCGTTAATTACGCTTCGTTCTTCTCTGGTTTTGGAAGCAAAACTTTTCTTGAAAGTTTCAATTTCCCAGTCTTCTCATCAACAGCGATAAGTTTCACGTCAATGATATCTCCTTCTTTAAGAACCTCTTCAACTTTGTCAAGTCTTCTGTGCTCAATTTCAGAGATATGAAGTAGACCATCTTTTCCTGGCATAACCTCAACAAAGGCTCCGAAAGGCATGATGTTCTTCACCTTTCCTTTGTAAACTTCGCCTACTTCAGGAACTGCTGTAATCCCTTTAATACGAGCAACTGCACCGTCAATTGACTGCTTGTTGTTTGCCATAATCTGGATGTGTCCTTTACCATCAACCTCCTCAATGTTGATTGTAGCTCCGGTCACTTCTTGCATCTCTTGGATGATTTTCCCTCCAGGTCCGATTACTGCTCCAATCATATCCTTAGGGATAATAATAGAAACGATACGCGGTGCATGGTCTTTCACATCTTCTTTAGCAGTATCGATGGTCTTGTTCATCTCATCTAGGATGTGATGACGACCTTCTTTTGCTTGGTTCAATGCTTCAGCAAGAACTTCGTAAGGAAGTCCATCTACTTTCATATCCATCTGAACAGCTGTAATACCATCTTTAGTACCAGCTACTTTAAAGTCCATATCTCCCAAGAAATCCTCGTCTCCAAGAATGTCAGAAAGGATGGCATACTTTCCCTCTTCGTAGATAAGTCCCATGGCGATACCAGAAACTCCACCTTTGATTTTAATACCAGCATCCATAAGCGCCATTGATCCTGCGCAAACTGTTGCCATAGAAGAAGAACCATTCGATTCAAGAATCTCAGATACAACTCTTACAGTGTAGTTGTTATCAGCTGGCATTGCTTTTTTCAAAGCTCTTTCTGCCAAATTTCCGTGTCCTACTTCTCTTCTGCTTGTTCCTCTTAAGAAACGAGCTTCTCCAGTTGAATATGGAGGAAAGTTATAGTGTAGATAGAAGTTAGAAAATCCTTCTTCAGTTACAGAATCAACACGTTGCTCATCCAATTTTCCACCAAGTGTAACTGTAGTCAAAGACTGAGTTTCACCTCTTGTAAATATTGAAGAACCGTGTGCGGATGGGATGTAGTCTGTTTCAGTCCAAATACCTCGAACCTCATCCGTCTTACGACCATCTAATCTTACTCTCTCTGTTAGGATACAATCTCTAACCGCACGTTTTTGAGCATACTTGAAATATCCACCCAACATTGGCAGAAATTCTTTTTCCTCATCAGAAAGTGTTGCTACAAAAGCATCTTTAATCTCGTTCAATTTATCAGTACGCTCCTGTTTTGCAGAACCTGACTTAGCCATTTCATATACCAATGGGTAACAGAAATCGTAAACCTTTTGCTTGAACTCATCATTGTGAGTTTCGTGAGAATACTCACGTTTAACTTTAGATTTTTCAACCATAGAAGCTAATTCAACCTGACCAGCAACTTGCTTTTTGATAGCCTCGTGACCAACACGAATAGCTTCTAGCATTTGCTCTTCAGAACATTCTTCCATCTCACCCTCAACCATGGTTATGTCTGTTGCTGTACCAGCAATCATCATATCCATATCGGCATTAGCCAACGCAGCTTTAGATGGGTTACATGTAAACTTTCCGTCAATCAATGCAACTCTTACTTCAGAAATAGGGCCTCCGAAGGGAATGTCAGAAATTGAAATTGCAGCACTTGCAGCCAATCCTGCCAATGCATCTGGCATCACATTTTCGTCATGAGAAATAAGGTTTATGATAACCTGAATTTCTGAATGGTAATCTGATGGGAACATCGGACGCAAAGCACGGTCTACCAATCGGCAAACCAAAATTTCTGCTGTAGATGGTCTTGCTTCTCTTTTAAAGAACCCTCCTGGAAATTTCCCAGCTGAAGCATATTTTTCTTGATAATCAACTGATAGTGGAAGGAAATCAACTCCTTCTCTTGCACCCTGCGATGATACCACAGTTGCCATTAACATGCAGTCTCCTACACGTACTATTACCGAACCATCGGCTTGTTTAGCCAAACGGCCAGTTTCAATAGTAATGGGTGCACCATTACCTAAATCAATTGTTGCTTTAATTGCTTCTGGAGCTTTCATCTTTTCCTCTTTATTTACGTCTATTTATTTTCTTTTCTGTCTGTTTTCTGTCAGCTGAGTTTGGCCAAAACCAAACTCCTAGATACGCGAAAAGGCAATCTTACAATTGCCTTTTTCACTTATAACCTTCAAATGCTATTATCTTCTGAGTTTCAACTCCTTAACAAGAGCACGATATTTTTCAATATCCTTTCCTTTTAAGTAGTCTAGCAAACTTCTTCTCTTACCTACAAGGTCAAGAAGTGCTTTTTGAGTTCCGAAATCTTTTCGGTTCTTTTTAAGGTGTCCAGTTAGATGGTCAATACGATGCGAGAACAACGCGATTTGACCTTCTGTACTACCTGTATTCACTTCAGCACCACCGTGCTTTTTGAATATCTCTTTCTTTACGTCTGATGTTAAATACATCTATCTTCTTTATTATTCGTCAAAAATTCGAGGCGCAAAGATAGAAATTGCTTTTAGTTCTACAATCAACTAAAAAACAACTTTCTAATAAATATTTGGGCGTTCCCTTCGGTCGGGCTTTTCGCGGTACGCGTTAGCTTGCTTCAACCCCTAACGCTAGGCACGTTTAATCAATTTTTAAATAGCCGAACGATGTGCGACAGTTTAGCTTTCAAGTCTTTCCTAGAAACAATCATATCCAAAAACCCGTGCTCAAGAACAAACTCCGAAGTCTGAAATCCTTCAGGTAATTCTTTACCAATTGTTTCCTTAATCACTCGCGGACCAGCAAATCCAATCAATGCACCTGGCTCTGCAATGTTCATATCGCCAAGCATGGCGTAAGAAGCAGTCACGCCTCCTGTTGTAGGATCTGTTAGTAATGAGATGTAAGGCAATTTGGCAATAGCCAACTGAGAAAGCTTAGCCGATGTTTTGGCCAACTGCATTAAACTAAAAGCCGCTTCCATCATTCTTGCTCCTCCAGACTTAGAGATAATCAATAACGGAACTTGCTTCTCAATGCATTTGTCAATGGCTCTTGCAAGCTTCTCTCCCACCACAGACCCCATAGAACCTCCAATAAAAGTGAAATCCATACAAGCTACAACCATATCTTCTCCATCAACCTTCCCGATTGCCGTTCTTACAGCATCGTTCAGTTTTGTTTTGGCGATTGTGTCTTTAAGACGTTTGGTATAAGGTTTAGTGTCCTGAAATTTCAATGGATCAGCAGAAGTCAAGTTCTCATTGAAAATTTCGAAGTGACCTTCATCAAAAAGAATATGAAAATACTCTCTTGAACCAATTCTCTGGTGATTACCGCAACCATTGCAAACCCAAAGGTTTTCTTCGTTTTCGGCAGTAGGAATAATATTTCCACAGTCTTTCCCTGGGCATTTAACCCACAAACCCTCAGGGGTTTCTTTCTTCTCCTTAGTAGAGGTGGTAATACCACCTTTCATGCGTTTAAACCAGCTCAAGTCTTCAGGAATTGAATTTGTTAATTAAAATTACGCAGAAAACTCTACGGTAATTCACCCTTAGGCGATTGTAATCTTGTCTTCCAAATACACATCTTGAACGCTGTTCAGTAATTCAACGCCAACATTCATTGGTTTTTGGAACGCCTTTCGACCAGTAATCAATCCATGACCACCTGCTCTCTTATTGATTACAGCAGTTTCAACAGCTTCAGCAAGATCGCTTGCTCCGCCAGAAGCACCACCAGAATTAATCAATCCAATTTTACCCATGTAGCAGTTAGCCACCTGGTAACGACAAAGGTCAATCGGGTTATCTGAACTTAACTTGCTATAGACATCTGGATGCGTTTTACCGAAACCAATTGCTGGGAAACCACCATTATTAGTTGGAAGCTTCTGCTTAATAATATCAGCCTGAATAGTAACACCTATGTGATTAGCCTGACCAGTTAAATCTGCTGCGGCATGGTAATCAACTCCGTCTTTTTTGAAACCAGGGTTTCTCAAATAGCACCATAGTACTGTTGCCATTCCTAGTTCGTGGGCATATTCAAAAGCCTCAGCAACTTCTTGTATCTGTCGGTTACTTTCCTCAGAACCGAAATAGATTGTTGCTCCAACAGCCTTCGCTCCCATGTTCCAAGCGCTCTTAATATCTCCGAACATAATCTGATCGAATGTATTAGGGTACGTCATCAACTCATTGTGGTTAATCTTTACAATGAATGGGATCTGGTGAGCATACTTTCTAGAGCAAGCCGCCAAAACCCCATAAGTTGAAGCAACAGCGTTACAGCCTCCTTCAATTGCCAACTTCACAATATTCTCTGGGTCGAAGTAGATTGGGTTTGGAGCAAAACTTGCCGCGGCAGAATGCTCAATACCTTGATCAACCGGAAGAATTGAAACATATCCCGTTCCGCCTAATCGGCCATGACCATAAATAGATTGCATGCTACCGAGCACTTGATTGCTTCTGTTATTATCAGCAAAAACACGCCCAACAAAATCACCGCCAGGAGCGGTAATCATCTCTTTTGGTATTGTTGTGCTCTTGTGGTTGAGTAACGAATCTGCGTTATCTCCAAGTAAGTCTGCAATTTTATCGAAAGCCATGTGCTAATTTTTGAGGGCACAAAGCTAAAAAATTCTGAAACCGAGAATTGACCGATATTTCTTAGAACGGATAACCGATTCCTAGGTTTAGATTCACATCCTTCCATTGGAAGTATTTAATGGACCAGCGGTCGTTTTCTGGCCTTGCTGGATCATGGAAAGGTGTTGCCACATCAAAACGAATAATGAAGAAACTAAAATCTAGACGTACTCCAACACCAGCACCTAAGGCGAATTCTTTATAAAAGTTTTTGAACTTAAAAAGGCCACCTGGTCTATCCTCATCTTTCTTAATGAGCCAAACGTTACCAGCATCGGCAAAAATTGCTCCTTTGAACCACCTATATATATCAAACCTGTACTCAAGGTTGAACTCTAATTTAATGTCACCGAATTGATCCAGAAGATTAAGAGAATCTGGTAAAGAACCGGGGCCCAAAGAACGAGCAGACCAAGCCCGAATACCGTTTGCTCCACCGCCAAAAAAAGCACTTTCAAATGGCAAAACTCCGAGGTTTAAAAGCGGGTAACCCAATCCGTGATGCACCCTTGCAACAAGCGTACTGAAGTTGTTAACCTGCCAATACTTACGGTAATCAACTTCATATTTCAAATACTGAGAAAACGGAATGCCGAGAATTCGGTAACTGTTGTTGGTGTCTTTTTTTGCTTGAGCCGCAGCCATAACCCCTCTGAGGATATTACCAGAACTCTCCAGTCTTATTTTGAAATAACTAAAATTCCCCTTCTTGTTTAGCAACTGGTTAGAATATATATAGGTGTAATTAGTAGTAGTGGTTAAGTGTGGACTAAACGTATTAACCAACAATTTATCCTGAAGATTGTCTAGTCGAGTTTTAAAGGTATCCGACTCGTTATAGATATTCACAAAATTGACCTCCAACGGGTTAAGGTAGTGCCGTGCATTTTGGGTTTGCATCCATTGGTAGCCAAATTTCGTGGTAAAAATGGAGCGCGTATAATCTGGTCGTTGCTGATAATTGTATCCAACGGTAATGGTGGATTTCGGATCGCCATAGCGTACAATTCTGTGGGGCCGAAACGGAACTAATAGTTTCGGAAAAATGAGGCTAATTTCAGGATTGAGTTCGATGGTGTTGAACGACACACTCGTGGCCACATTATCGCTATTACTCCCTCCGGTTATTATTTGAGACTCCAGGCCGCCCGTGAACTTAAACTGCAGAATTTCTGCACCTCTAAATAGGTTTTTGTTCTTGTAAACAAACGAACCGGAGATACCCAAGTTTCCTTCCGTATTAGTTCCTTGTAGTTCAAGGGCATAGGCCTGCCTTTTACCAGGAGTTAAGTTCACATGGCAATCTAAAACGTGCGAACCGTCCGATTCGATGTGTTCTGTGTAAGCGATATTGATAAACCTATAAGCACGGAGGCTAGAAAGGTATCTATAGGTTAACTCGCCCCTCTTAACACGATACAAATCGCCTGTTTTGAAGAACAATTTATCGAGTAGCATTTCTGGCCTATGCTTAAACTTTTCACTGTAAACAAAATGCACCCCATTATAAACTAAAGTGTCATAATGTATTTCACCCACCTCTTTTGGATTGTAGTCGGTGTGTAAGTATATATTTCGAATAGTATAAATTGGATGACCTTTTTCTTTAATCAGCGAAGTATCCGCTCGCTCCGGGTCTACAATCGAAATTTCTATATCAACCTGATGCGTTCCTAGCGTAGAATCGACCTTCAGCCTTATGTAATCATCCGCAAAAGCATAAAACCCATTACTCTTCAAATTTCGCTCTATACGTTCTCGCTCAAGCTGAAACTTCTCCACATCATACGGCATCCCGCGCTTCATAATCCTTTCTCTACCCCGTGAAGAATTAGACAAACGAGCTATACGCTGATCGGGAATTTGATATTCAATTTTACGAACTGAATAAGGCTTACCACTTTTAACCATGTAATAAGCTTTGGCCTTTTTTCGCTTATGGTTGAAAACAACCGAATCTGTTACAACTACATTAAAATGGCCTTTACCACGCAAGTAAATTTCAATTTGTTCAGTAGATTTTTCGGTTATCAGTTGGTCATAAATCACTGGTTCTTCACCAATTCCCTCAAGCCACTCCCAAAAAGAGCGTCTTCGATCTTTTGGTTTTTTCCCCTTTGTCTTTCTGCGCAAATTTCGTTTTTCACTTTTCTTTTCGAGAACGGCAACACGTTTGTCAAGCTTTTGGCGGTCAACCAAATTGTGAACCTGTAAGTGAAAACGAAAGAAGGCAAGCACAAACAACTTTCTGTTTGGTTTCTGACGAATAAAGCTTTCCAAATCGCCCTTTGAGACAACCTTACTGTCATTCTGAATTACGTTTCTGACCAGCAAACGTTCGTCCTCTGTCAGCTTTCTTGTTGGTGAACAAGACGCGGCTAAAAGGCATACGGACAAGAAGGAAATTTTAAGTAGATTTTTGATGGCCGATATTATTTTGAATTCCTGACCTTTAGGCAAAGTTAGAATAGCTTTCTAACCTAACACAAACATCAAACCAAGCATTGGCGCTATCCGCAGCAGATATAAAGAGTATTAGATCTCTACAACAGAAAAAGTTTCGCAGGGAGCAGGGTTTATTCGTTGCCGAAGGGGTCAAAACAGTATCGGAACTATTGTCTTCAAACCTAACTGTAGAACATGTTTACGCTACAGAACCATTAGAAGTTGGGAATTCTTCAATTATAGTAGAAACAGTAAAGGCAAAAGAATTAGAGCGTATATCATCTTTAACATCTGCCAATTCAGTATTGGCAATTGCCAAAATCCCTGTTGAAAAACCAATCAATCATAGTAATTCTATGGTTCTGGTTTTAGATGGAATTAGAGACCCCGGCAATTTGGGCACCATAATAAGAACAGCCAAGTGGTTTGGGGTTGAAGACATCATCTGCTCCGAAGATTGTGTTGATGCCTACAGCCCTAAAGTGGTGCAAAGTAGCATGGGTGGCTTGTTTCATGTTAATCTAAACTACACTGAGCTGCATGAGGTAATTCCTCAGCTTAAATC
>JBLHEU010000039.1:0-18725 GCA_047614525.1 Bacteroidia bacterium
TTGCTGAACCAAGAGAGGCCGCACAGGATGTAATCCGATAAGAATTGAAACGACATGGAAATAACGGATAAAACGGTTGATGAATTGGCTCACTTGGCTCGGCTTCAGTTTGAAGGCGATGAAAAAGAGCGCATCAAAAAAGACCTGAACAAAATTCTAACGTTCATGGATAAACTGAATGAGCTTGACACCGAAGGAGTTGAGCCGCTTATCTACATGTCTGAAGAGCTGAATGTGATGCGTAATGACGAGAAGAAAAAAACCGTCACACAAAAGCAGGCATTGAAAAATGCTCCCAAAGCGGATTCAGATTATTTCAAAGTGCCAAAGGTTTTGAAGAACCCAGATTCTGAGTAGTGGTTATTGAAAATGCTTTGAACCCTAGGTAATCAAGGCTCGCTCTTATTTACTGAAAATGTTGTACTTGAGGATGCAGTAAATAGCGCGAAACCCATCTATAGCACCAATCTTTTTACCGTCTTCGTAGGTTCTCCCGTAATAAGAAATTCCTACTTCATAAATGCGAATATTCGGTAAGCGGCTAATCTTAGCTGTTACCTCTGGTTCAAAACCAAAACGGTTTTCCTTCAACTTAAGGCTTTGCACCATTTTGGTGTTGAATAGCTTGTAACATGTTTCCATATCAGACAGGTTCAGGTTAGTAAACATGTTTGAAAGGAAGGTGAGAAACTGATTTCCGATAGTGTGCCAGAAGAAGAGTATTCTATGTGGATTACCACCCAAGAAACGGGAACCATAAACCACATCTGCATTGCCTTCTACAATCGGTTTTAGCAAATCGTTGTACTCACGTGGGTCATATTCAAGGTCAGCATCTTGTATGAGTAGGTACTCTCCGGTAGCCAGTTCAATTCCTTTATGCAAAGCTGCTCCTTTACCCATATTCTTAGGTTGAGAAAACAGCTGAATATTCATATCGGGATGTTCCGCCTGGTACTTTTCAATAACCTCTACAGAATTATCTGAAGAGCAATCATTTACAATGATTAACTCCTTTTTTATTCCGTGTACCAATTCTACAGCCTTTATCCTGTTAAGAATAAGGTGAATGGTTTTTGCCTCGTTATAGGCTGGAATGACTAGGGATAGTGTTTCAAAACTCACGTCTCAGGGTCTTTGTTGCTAGTCTCTTTTACAAGATACATAGGCCGTTGTTTTACATTATTGCTTATTCTGCCAACGTACTCTCCAATTATTCCAATAGACAATAGCTGTATTCCTCCAATAAAGAGAATGCTAAGCATCAAAGAGGTCCAACCGGGTTCGTAAACCTTTAGAATGAAACGCGAATATAATGCATATAGCATCAGAAGGAATGAGATACACGACATCACAAAGCCCGAAAACGTTGCCATTTTAAGCGGGAAATTTGAAAAAGACGTTATTCCGTCTAAGGCAAAGCGGAGCATTTTTCTCCATGTATAACCCGTGCTTCCTGCAACCCTCTCATCCCTTTCATACTCTACAAACGTTTGATCAAATCCTATCCAAGCAATTTGTCCTCGCAAGAACTTCTCTCGTTCTGGCATAAGCTTTAAGGCTTCAACCACTCGCCTACTGATTATCCGAAAATCCCCTGTATCGATAGGAATATCAACACTAGTTATGCTTGATAGTAGTCTATAGAAGAGTTTTGCTGTGGCTTTTTTGAGAAATGATTCGCCCTTGCGTTTAATGCGTCTCGCATACACAACGTCATAACCACTCTGGGCCTTTGCCACCATTTCAGCAATGACCTCTGGCGGATCCTGCAAATCGGCATCAATAATCACCACTAAATCACCTATACAAAGGTCTAGACCAGCGGTAACCGCTATTTGATGTCCGAAATTTCTACTGAGGTCAACATATCGAACCTCCACGTCTTCTGAAGTCAGCTCCTTAACCAGCGAAATGGTGTTGTCGGTGCTTCCATCATTCACAAAAACAAGTTCTGTTTTAGACAGGTTTAAACCTTTTAAAACCGTTACAAGCCGCTCGAATAACGGCCGAATATTATCAGCTTCATTGTAAACAGGTATAACTACCGATAGTGTCAAACTAGATTTGCATTTCAGGTATTTCTCCCTCCACAATCAATCTTCCTTCCGTTGCAGCAACCACTTCTTCTACAGTAACACCTGGTGCTGTTTCAATTAACTTAAAACCATTTGGCGTTACATCTAAAACAGCCAAATTGGTTACAATTCTTTTCACGCATTGCACGCCAGTAATAGGCAGCGAGCATTCCTTTAAAAGCTTGGACTCCCCTTTTTTGTTGGTGTGCATCATAGCAACGATGATGTTGTCTGCAGACGCTACTAAATCCATTGCACCACCCATTCCTTTCACCATTCTACCTGGAATTTTCCAATTGGCGATGTCTCCGTTATCGGACACTTCCATAGCGCCCAGCACGGTAAGCTGCACGTGTTGTCCGCGTATCATGGCGAAGCTTGTAGCAGAATCGAAATAAGCAGCTCCTTTCCTTGCTGTGATGGTTTGCTTTCCTGCGTTTATAAGGTCTGCATCTTCTTCTCCATCAAACGGGAAAGGCCCCATTCCTAAAATGCCGTTCTCAGACTGAAACTCAACTTCAATTCCTTCCGGAATGTAGTTGGCAACCAAGGTTGGAATACCAATGCCCAGATTGACGTAATAACCATCCTTTAACTCTTGAGCAATCCGTTTCGCTATGCCAATTTTATCTATAGCCATCTTTTAGCCTCTTTGTCGAACAGTGCGTTGTTCAATTCGTTTTTCAAACTTCTCTCCTTGGAAAATTCTGTTCACGAATATTCCCGGAGTATGAATGTGGTTTGGGTCGAGTTCTCCTGGCTCAACTAATTCTTCAACCTCGGCAACGGTAACTTTACCAGCCATGGCCATCATTGGGTTGAAGTTTCTAGCGGTTCCTTTGAATACGAGGTTTCCGTAATGGTCTCCTTTCCATGCTTTTACAATGGCAAAATCTGCCGTTAAAGCCATTTCTAAAATGTGTGGTTTACCATTGAAGTCGCGTACCTCTTTGCCTTCTGCAACTTCGGTTCCGTAACCAGCCGGTGTGTAAAACGCTGGAATTCCAGCTCCGCCAGCACGACAGCGTTCTGCTAATGACCCTTGCGGTATTAAGTCAACCTCTAACTCCCCGCTTAGCATCAGTCTTTCGAAAAGATCGTTTTCTCCAACGTAGGAAGAAATCATCTTCTTAATCTGACGTTTCTGGAGAAGTAGGCCTAGACCAAAATCATCAACTCCAGCATTATTAGAAATACATGTGAGATCGCTAACCCCTAGCTCTACAAGCTTGGCTATACTGTTCTCAGGAATTCCACAAAGGCCAAACCCACCAAGCATTAAGGTCATGCCGTTTTGCATGCCAACTAGCGCTTCTGCAGAGCCGCTTACAACTTTGTTCATCTGTTAAAATTCAATTTCCGTATCGCTAAAACGATCTTGTTTACCAACACTCAATTTATCGTATTTATCGCAATCCAACTCAACGGTTAATTCGCCTTCTGGTCGCTCAAATGCGCCCGTAGAAATGCTGATGCTTTTATCCGCGTAAACCTTCTTCATATAAAGCGCCCAAATAGGCAATGCCATTGAGGCTCCTTGTCCTTCTCTAATGGTTCTAAAGTGAGACGCGCGATCTTCGCAACCTACCCAAACACCCGTTACTAAGTCTGGTGTGTGGCCAATAAACCAGCCATCAGATTGATTCTGTGTGGTTCCTGTTTTACCTGCCATTGGCGGCTCCAACTTATACTTATACTTAAGTCTTATACCAGAGCCATATCTAACCACGCCTTCCATCAAGTTCATCATGGCGTAGGCGGTGTGCTCATTCATTACCTCGTGGGTTTTCGGAACAAATTCTTCCAAAACATTCCCTGCTTTGTCCTCAACTCTTGTAATTACAACTGGTTCTGTATACACTCCTTTGTTTGTAAAAGTGCAATGTGCCGCGGTCATCTCATATACTGATAAGCTAGGTGTTCCTAGGCAGATGGCCGGATAAGGGTCTATCGGTGCAGTAATACCCATCTTTTTAACCAAATCTACCACGGCTTGCGGGCCGAACTTCTTCATGACAAAAGCCGTGACGGTGTTTACTGAGTTGGCAAGTGCTTTTTTGAGCGAAATTTCTTCGCCTTCAAACTTATCATCCGAGTTTTTAGGTGTCCAGTTTTCTGGTAAACCCCAACGGTCTTTCTCAAACGTTACGGGAATATTGAGCACTTTCTCGCATGGCGACCACCCCTCCTGAATAGCCAGTGCATAAACAAATGGCTTAAATGTGGAGCCAACCTGTCGGCTACCCTGTTTTACATTATCATACTTAAAATGCTTGTAATTAATGCCTCCAACCCAAGCTCGAACGAAGCCTGTTCTGGGGTCCATCGACATAACGCCTGTTTGTAAAAAGTGCTTGTAATACCGAATGGAATCCATTGGTGTTAAAACTGTGTCAATATCCCCTGCCCAAGAGAAAATTGACATTTCAACGGGTTGTTGAAACTCTACCCTTAATGAGTCATCAAATGGTTTCCATATCTCTTGATAATAATCCCAAGTTCTGTCTAAGTCTGGTTGCAGTTTTTTGTTCTTCCTTCTGAGTTTATCAATCCTTTTTTGAATTGGTTCAAGTTCTTCTTCCCGTTCCATTCTTTCGGCTCGTTCATACTGCTTGTAGAGGTCGCCAATTTCAGACTCGTACCCATTCCGCTGACGTTTATACTCGTAATAGCCACGGTATCTCTTTCTTATATCTTGCCTTTCATCAAGGCATTCGTTATAGCGAGTTGAACGCCTCATTGACGAAAGCATAATGCTTTCAATTTCCTTGTCTGTTACGTCTCTAAAAGGAGCATCATCATTTCGTTTTTGGTCTTTCCACAATTTGCCTTGATGCTCAATCAAATGCTCAGAAACAGCCTCTTCTGCATGAGTTTGTAGCCTAGAGTCTATGGTTGTGTAAACCCTAAGACCATCACGATACAAATCGTAGTTGGTGCCATCTGGTTTTGTGTGATTTGAACACCACGTTTTCAACTCATTTCTTAGGTGTTCCCTGAAGTAAGTTGCTAGTCCCTGGTTGTGGTCAGTTGTTCTGTAATCAAGCTCAATTGGCAGAGCCGATAAAGAGTCTTTTTCTTCTTCGGTCATTACCTGGTTACGTACCATTTGGCCAAAAACCACATTCCTCCGGTGAAGGGTGGTATCCAACCTCCTTCTCGGGTTGAAAAGGGCTGGGTTCTTTAGCATTCCGACAAACATGGCGGCTTGTTCAATCTTTAATGAATCTGGGCTTGTGTTGAAGTAAACTTTACTTGCAGATTTTATCCCAACAGCTCCATTCACAAAATCAACTGTGTTCAAGTAAAGAGCGATTATTTCTTCTTTGGTATACCTGCGTTCTAGGCGTGTGGCAATAATCCATTCCGCGGGCTTTTGAACCAGCGCGCCACCTTTCAGGTTTCCCCGTGTTTCGAAAAGGTTCTTAGCTAACTGCTGAGTGACGGTACTACCACCTCCCTTTTTTCCCATGAGAATGATGGCTCTTGCCAAACCATACAAGTCTACTCCGCTGTGCCAGTAATACCGCTCGTCTTCTGTAGAAACCAACGCGTTTACCAAATGCGGAGAGAGTTTCTGGTAATTAATATTTGATCTGTTCTGAACAAAGTACGTTCCGAGAACTTTCTGGTCTGCAGAATAAACCTCCGTAGCCTGAAAGCTTTTGGGGTTCTCTAGCTCGTCAAACGTTGGTAGCGGACCCCACAAGCCAATACTAATGCAGTACAAATGCAATGCAATTAAGCACGGACCAGCAATTGCGAGCAACCAGAAATACAAAACGTACTTCCTCTTTATCGGTGCTTTTGTCTTCTTTGCCACTACCTTTTTCTGTGTTTTTCTAAAGATATGCCGAGGTCTAAAATAGACGGCAATGCTTCTTTTCTCATGCCTTGTTCAAACTCAAAACCGTACGTTCCTGCATTAGGAAACCGGATGTTTTCTTTGAACAAAATGTGGTTATCAAGTACGTCTCCCAACCCAGTTCCTAGCCATCTTCCTGTCTTATCTGCCAAAAAGCACTCTACCGTATCTCTTGCGCTTTTACCAGATGGAAACGTTGTGGTAACAAACATGTAAATATTGGCAAACGGATAGCTTGCCTCATTACGGAGGTCTATGTAAAAGTCGTATCCAGTCATGGTATCAGTAACCGAAACATCAAACGTAATGTTACTTTCCTGCTCCCAATTTTTGTTAGAAATTGTCTTGCTTTCCTGAAAAAAAACCTCTCCGCAACCAGCCAAAGCAAGCGTACACATTACAACTAAAATCAATCCTGATTTAGCCCGCATTGTTTGGTTTATTGCCTTGGTTTCGGTTCTTATTTCGATTCCGATTGTTGTTGTTGCGTTTTTTGTTTGCAGAACGCCCTTTACTGTTTCCACCACCACCTTTCGGCTTATCAAATCGTGTAAGGTCATCTTGACCTACAACGTTTTCATAATCGTGCTTTACAACTGGCACCTCAACGTATTCTTTCTCAACCAAAACAGATGCCTTTTCGCCATCCTTGTTCATCTTAATAATCTCCTTTACACGGGTAATAGGAACCTCAATAAAGTTAGATGGGTCATCTCTGTAAGTAAACCACATTACACCTCGGAATATGTCCACCTTTTGGGTGGAAGCAACTCCTTTTGTGGTTTCAACTTTCGTCTTCTGACTTGGGAAATCTTTTAGCGCATCTAAGTAGCTGTCTAACTCAAAGTTGAGGCAGCACTTTAGTTTACCGCATTGCCCCGCAAGCTTTTGTGGGTTAAGCGATAACTGCTGATAGCGAGCTGCGCTTGTACTTACCGTTCTGAAATCTGTAAGCCAAGTAGAGCAACACAGCTCTCGGCCACAAGGCCCAATTCCTCCGAGCCGCGCAGCTTCTTGCCGTGCTCCAATCTGCTTCATTTCAATGCGTACTTTAAACTCATCTGCGTACTTGCGAATAAGTTCTCTAAAGTCTACGCGCTCTTCTGACGTGTAATAGAATATGGCTTTGCTTTTATCGCCTTGATATTCGACATCGCTGATTTTCATACTCAAACCAAGTTCGCGAGCAATAATTCTGGCTCTGGTTTTAGTCTGCTGTTCTAGTTCAACAGCCCGCTGCCACATATCAATATCTGATTCTGTGGCTTTCCTGAATATCTTCTTAAAATCGCCAGTTGCAGAGTCAACTTTACGCTTACGCATTTGCAACATTACCAAATCTCCAGCAAGGGAAACGGTACCAACATCATGACCAGGAGAAGCTTCAACAGCCACCACATCGCCTTCGTGCAGTCTTAGGTTTTCCTGCTTAAAAAACTGTTTTCTCGTGTTCTTAAACCGAACCTCCACAAAATCGGAAACGGTGTAACCAACCGTGTCTTCCATATTTGCTAGGTAATTGAAAACGCTTAATTTATCGCAGCTGCCTGTTTGGCACGCTCCGTTATTTTTACATCCACGGGGTAAGCCGTTTTCTGTTTTTCCGTTACTACATCCGCTACATCCCATCTTTCGTCTTTTTCTAAGAGAACAAATTTAATCGAAATGCCTTGGGGATTTGCTAATTACTTCATGGCCTCACCAAGCACGTAATCTGACAGTTTGAAAGATAGGTCTGTGAAGGTAATTCTGGCGTTTGCGTTGCGTTCAATGTGATAATGCGCATCATTCATCGCTTCTAGCATTCCTGCAGAATTATTTGCTGTGATGAATTGTGAGAACTTGTGTACAAAATCGAGCTCCTCTTTCATTAGTTTGTCTTTGGTTTCGGGTATTGTTCGATACATCAAAACCTTCCTAAGTATTCCGCTAGATTGTGCTAAAAGCGCCTTTTGTTGTTCGCGCCCTAGCGCTTGAAACTCTTCACACAAATCTCTCAGTGTTTCCAGTTGCACTCCGTAACACGCCCTCATCCAACGGATAAAAAAGTTAATGGCATTGGTAATTGGGGTTTCGTCTTCTAGAAGTTGCTTTGCCAAATTCAAATCGCCATCAGCTAAATGGGCCAATTTCTTAGCCCGATCTTGGTTTTCATCGGTTGCAATAGAAGCTGCAATTTCAGCCTCCTTCAGTCTTCCAAGCCTGTGTATTTGAACTCTGGAGATAATGGTTTGAAGCATGTTTTCGGTGCTTTCTGCAACCAACATGAAAACCGTTCTTTCTGGTGGCTCTTCTAATATCTTGAGAATCTTGTTTGCCGCAGATGGGTTCATGTGCTCGGCCAACCAAATCAGCACAACTCGGTAGTCAGATTCATATGCCTTGTAACTGAGGTTTTGCAACACCTCACGGCTATCATCTACATTAATCGACCCTTGCTTGTTATCAATTCCAAGCCCCTTGAGCCAATCGTTAAGGTTGAGGTATGGGTTGGCAAGAACTGCCGAACGCCAATCAACCACAAAATCTTTACTTGAAAAGTTCTTATGGTCAACTTTTGAGGTCTTGTTCTTTGGGAAAATGAGTTGCAAATCGGGGTGCTCCAGCTTGGCGTACCTAATGCAAGAGTCGCACTTTCCGCAGCTTTCGTTTGCGCCTCTATTCTTACAGGAAAGGTATTGGGCAAAAGCCAAGGCAACGGGCAATGGCCCAGATCCCACAGGACCTACAAACATTTGAGCGTGCGCAACTCGTCCCGTAGCTACAGAATCCTGAAGCTTTGTTTTAAGTGTTTCTTGTCCGATTACCTCTGAGAAAAGCATGGGTCAAATGTATATAGGAGGGTTGTCAATTCAAATCTCATGTTTTCTTAACCTTTCATTCTTATCAAGGAAATGAGAGTCTCGCAATCATAAATAGTACTTTCGCGATTACATTAAAAACAATCAGAAAAGTGTAATCTATTTGCACTATTCCGTTCTTAACGTTGCATTTACATTATGAGATTGACTACAAAAACAACGCTGCTTTCCACTGTTCTCCTTGCTTTTGTCTTGGTGTTTAGTGGCTGCGAGAAACTAGAAGGCGAGGGCGGGGCCTCAACGATATCTGGAAAAGTATACGCGAAAGACTACAACGGGTCTGGCGTTTTACAGGAAGAGTTTTATCTAGCGGATGAAGACGTTTTTATCATTTATGGTGAAGGCGATAATTACTATGACGATTCTTACAAAACAAGCTTTGATGGCTCGTTTCGGTTTCAGTATTTAAGACCAGGGACATACACAGTTTTTGTTTATTCTGATTGTATTGCTTGTCCTTCAGGAACTGAGGAGTTGAGCCAAACGGTTGTGGTTTCTGGCAACAACGAAGACATCATTCTTGACGAATTTCAAGTTAGAAAGTGAAACAACTTGATTCGTCAATAGCTGATTTTCAGTCCATTTCCCTAAAAGAAATGGATGCAGTTGCATTAATGAATCGTACAGACACCAAGTACCTAGCGTCTAAGGAAGACGTTCTTGCGGTTCTTGATTTCCTTTCTGACAAATACCAGGTTCTTCAAATTGCTGACAAACGCTTATTCCAGTATCGAACCATTTATTTTGATACGTCTGATAAGAGTTTGCTTTACGAGCATTTACGCGGAAAGCTGAACCGGGTTAAGGTTCGTGCACGAGAATATGTTGGAACAACAAGTCGGTTTCTCGAGATTAAACACAAATCGAACAAAGGCAACACAATCAAATCTCGGATTCCGAAAATTTCGGATATGCGAAAGATTGAAGGCAAAGAAGCTGAGTTTCTCTCCTCTGTTTCCGATTTGACAGCCGAATCGCTACAACCTGTTGTTGAAATCAACTTTAGGAGAGTAACACTAGTAAGTTTGCAATACAACGAAAGAATAACTTTTGATTTTCAACTCGCTTTTTCGGGAAAAAAGGATCCAATAATGGTTGAGGATTTAGTGATTGTTGAAATGAAACGAGATGCCAGTAGCGCTGCTAGAACACCAATTATGAGCGCTCTTAAGCGTCAGCGAATTTATCCATCATCCATGAGCAAATACTGCTTGGGAATGATTTTGATGGACGAAACAACACGATATAATAAGTACAAGCCTAAACTTCTTAAACTGAACAAACTATCTACTCATGGAAATATTTGGTAGCCCTTTATACGATGTAGATTTTTTGGAACTCGCGTTCCGATTATTTATCAACTGCTCTGTAGCTTTTGTCATCATAAGGCACATCTATTATCCTGTTCATAATCGGAAGGATTATCTATTCACCTACTTCATATTCAACCTGCTAATTTTCCTTTTGAGCTACCTGCTTAGCGGTATAAAACTGCAATTAGGGTTTGCATTTGGTTTGTTTGCCATTTTTGGAATTCTGAGGTATAGAACTGAGGCCTTAGCCATCAAGGAAATGACTTACCTCTTTGTGGTTATTGCTATAGCAGTAATCAACGCTCTGGCTAACAAGAAGGTCAGCTTTGCAGAATTGATGTTCACCAACTTTGCCATTATTGCTGTAACCTACTTTTTAGAGAAAAAGTGGCTGTTACGACATGAGACAAATAAGACTGTGGTTTATGAAAAAATTGATCTTGTAAAGCCAGAGAATCATCACTTGCTAATTGAAGATCTTGAAGAAAGAACCGGGCTGAAAATCATCCGGGTTCAAGTTGGTAGAATTGACTTTTTGCGTGATGTTGCCCGGGTTAAGATTTTCTTCTACGAAGACGAAAATCAATCTAGTTCATTTGAAGATACGGGTGCGTAGTCTTTTTCTCTTCGTTTCGCTAATTACTTTTTCTTCTGCCGTTACCGGACAAGGGTGGGATTTCGGTACTTGGCACAAAGTAAATGTTGGTGGCGAGTTAACCAAAAAGCTCAGCCTATCGGTAGAACAACAAGTTAGGCTTAACGAGAACTCTTCTCGCTTAGATCAAACCTTTACAGAGCTTGGTTTGGGATATGATTTGCCAAAAGGTTTTGCTTTAAATGGTGCGTACCGTTTTTCTTGGTCTCAAAATGAGGATGGCTCTTTTTTCAATCGCCATCGTTACAACATTGATGTTAATTATGGCAAGAAGTTCTGGGTTTTAAAGGCAAAGGTTAGAGCGCGCTTTCAGCATAGGCCTTCAAGATACTTAATCAACGAGCGGCTGAATCCCGAAGAAAGCCCCGTTTTTGTTCGATTAAAACTGGCCATTGAATTTGCCAAACTCAAAAAGTGGACGCCAGGAATTGCCTTTGAATCCTTTTTTCGGGTAAACAGTCCAACTGAAAATAGAGCAACCAAATTTAGGTATCGTGCATACCTAAATTATGACCTCCCCAAAAGACAAGAGTTAGGCTTGTTTTACATGCTAGAAACTGATTATTCAGGTTCCTCTTCAGAGTTTGCTTCCGTCCTTGGAATAAGCTATTCTTATGAATGGAAACGCCCAAAAAAGAGGAAGAAAAAAAAGAAGGATAAGGAATAATCTATTCTGGGTGACCGGCCCGAACGGCCGCTTTTAAAACCGTCTCTTTATTTCGTGTCGTCTTTTAGTCTTGTTACCAGCCAATAAACCCATCTGGTAATTAAAAGGTTTGTAAATCGCCCGAGGGCATTTCTAGCTTACCAAAATGATGCGTGAGTTCCGATTTCGTTTTTAGAATTGCTACTACCCACATTGCATCAGAAAAACACAGCCTTTTTTCCGTGTCTGGCTTATTCGACCGTGTTTTTTTTTGCTTGTGCGACCGATATTATGCTCAATGAGAAAACATAGCTAGTACTACGTCTTTTAAATATGTTTCTCTGTCTTTTTGTTCTAATGCCTTTTCAGAGGAAATCAAGCTCTCTTGCGGGGGGGTGTTCCAAAATTTCAATCCTGTATTCCTTCAATTGTAGCTGTGTTTAGTGGAAATGAAATGAACAACTTATTAATGGGTTATTAATAGGTTGTGTACTACATTTACGTAGTTTATTTAAGTGAATTACGTAGTAATATAATCATGAAAATTTTTGATCTTATCAGAGTTGGAGTAATTACTGTTGTTTTATCCGCGATGTTCGTTGGGGCTTTCGCCCAAACTGGGGTGTCGATTAACTCAGCAGGAACAGCTCCTAATGCAGACGCTATCTTGGATATTAACAGTACAACCAAGGGTGTTTTACTGCCAAGAATGACCACAGGCGATGCTAGTACTTTGGCTTTATCACTTGACGCTGGTGATGACGGTATGATTATATATAACCAAACCGTTAAGGCGTTTAGGTATTGGGATGGGGCCTTACTTGCATGGCAAACACTTATTACTTCTCCAGGATTAAATAACACATTAGACCAGGCTTACGATCAAAACGGTGCGGGAGCAGGAAGAATAATTGTTGCTGATGCTGGTAATGTGGAAATACAAGGAGCTGGATCTTTGACTATTGCTGGCAATGTTGGAATCGGAACTACTGCGCCAGACAGAAGAATAAAAATATCTGGTACGGGTTGGACAGCTTTGGAAGTTGAAAACACGGACAACCAAGCAGCCGCATTAGAACTTACTTCTCAAGGGGTTTCTAATTATGTTTATACAGACGCCTCTGGGTTTTTAGGCCTAGAAAGCGCCACTGGAGAAGATGTGATTGTTAGAACCGATGGAGGTGCCGAGAGAATGAGAATTGCTGCAAATGGTAATGTTGCCGTTGGAAATTCTACGGCAGCCTATAAGCTACATGTATCTGGTGATATATATGCCGATGGCGGTTGGATGAGGGTTTCTGGAAACAATGGCCTATCCTTTGAGTCATATGGGACCGGAATTCATTCTGTGACAGCGAGTGGTGGTGTGTCTGGTTCTGTTTCTACGTACGGTAACGAAGGTGGTTGGGAAGGATACAGCATTAATGGTAGACACGTATTTATGGGTACGCCTTCTGGAAACGACTGTGGTATTTACAATGATGTTAATAACGAATGGATGATTCGTGCATTCGACAATGATAGAGTTGAATTATACTACGACAACTTAACTAAACTCCAAACTACCAATACCGGGGTTATTGTAAACGGTAAAATCCTTAGTGATGGAATTAGTGAAATCTCGGACATTCGCTTTAAAATTGCTATAGCACCCATTGATGATGCTTTGTCCTCTATCCTAAAAATGAACGGTGTAACATACGATTGGAGAAGAGATGAGTTCCCAGATAAAAACTTCACCGAAACCAAGCAGTATGGTTTAATTGCGCAAGAAATTGAGCAAATCATTCCAGAATTAGTTAATACCGATGTTGAAGGATGGAAGTCTATTCAGTACACTCACCTTATGCCAGTGTTAATTGAGGCATTAAAAGAGCAACAACAAATTATTGATTCTCAAAAGCAAGACATCACAAATTTAGAGTTGAAAGCTGACGCAAATGCTTCTCAAATTGAGGCTATTCTTCAGCAGCTAAACGGCTACACCACAAAGTAGTAATCTCTTGTGCAAGATGACGCTGCATTTCAAAAATGGCTTCCTTTTTTGTGAGAATGATATTCTCTCATCTATGATAAAATATCAGGGCTAAATAGTTGCTTTTCCTCAATTAGATAAGTGAACTTAATTGACGTTACCTCCTCTAAATTATAAAGGGAAGCAAAAGAGCCTTTTCGGCTTTTTCATTACGCACTAAGATAAGCCATACACAACTCAATTGTGGCCTCAACACCTTTCTTATGGGTTCTTTCCATGCCATGAGAAGCAGCTACTCCCGGGCCAATCAGACCAACTCTAAAGTCATTTCCCGCCCGTAATGCGGCAGAACCATCAGACCCATAAAACGGATAAACATCAACGGCATAAGCAAGCTTATTCGTTTCTGCAAGATCTACCAGTTTTTTTCGAAAGTTGTAGTCGTAAGGTCCGCTGCTATCCTTAGCACAAATAGAACACGCTGTTTCGCTTCCTTCGCAAGCATCGCCAATAACACCCATGTCAATTACAAGTAGCTCTTCAATTGTAGGTGCATATCCACAAGTTCCACCATGGCCAACCTCCTCATAATTACTGAAAAACAATTCAACCGGTGCGCTTCTACCCTCTTCTTTCATTCTTCTAGCCAGCTCCATTAAAACATAGCAACCGGCTTTATTATCCATAAACCGGCTCTTGATATAACCGCTTTCCAGCTCTTGATACTTTGTATCGAACGAAATAATATCTCCATTAGACAGGCCACGATTCTTAGTCTCTTCTGCCGAACCCACTTCTTCATCTAAACGAATAAACATGCTATCCACGGACCGCTGCTTACTATTTGTTTCCTTATTGGCATGAACAGATGGGTTCTTCAAGAGCAACGTGCCAGAATAAACTTTGCCACTATGCGTATGAATTCGACAATATTCACCCTCAAAACCATTAAGAGATAATCCGCCTAAGGGTGAAAACTTTAAATGGCCATCCTTCTGAATGCCACTTACAATAGCGCCAAGCGTATCAACGTGCGCAGCCATAGCTAGTGTTGGGTTATCTCCCATAGAACACTTAACCGCCCCTTTATTCGTGTATTCAGGCTTATATCCAAGGTTTAGGAAGTAATCGAAAATGTATTTACAGGCATTTGCTGTAAACCCTGTAGGGGAATCAATCTCCACAAGCTCTTTTAATTTATCGTAATGGTTCATTGCTAGACTTTGCATCAAAGAAAGAAAAACCTGACACACCTGACATCACGACCATGAAATAGTCTTACGACAATCGTCTTGTCATACGTGTCAGTAATCAGGGTTTTTGGCACAATAGCGTGACAAACTATGCTGGTTTTTTCCACATCCCTTTATTGATAGGGGTTACAGAGTATTCTGAGTATTAAAATAAATGTTTGGCACGACCAAAGTGCACGGTAATTGCCTACTGGTAATCGTCAAATAAAAACAAACATTTAAAAACAAATAATTATGGAAGATTCATTCAAAAAATTCCTTTACGCTGGTGTTGATTTAGCTGCAGAAGTATCTACAAAATTCGAAGATGGTATTAAAGACCTTGTTGAGAAAGGAAAAATTTCTGATGTAGAGGGAAAGAAAATGGTTGACGAGTTGTTCGAAAAAACTGAAGCTCGCAAAGAAGAATTCGAAGCTAAATACAACGACATCAAAGAAAAGGTTGGTTTAGTTAAAAGAACAGAAGAAGAAATTCTTGCTGAACTTAAGTCTAAAGTTGCTGACCTAGAAAGCAAAATTGGTAAGCCAGCTCCAAAAAAAGCTAAAGCGACAGCTTAATTCAAAGTCCCCTTTGTAACGCTTAATTGCGTTACACCAATCAAAGCGCCCAGACGAAAGTTTGGGCGCTTTTTGTTTACATCCTTGACTACGTTATTTAGTACTTTCGACCTTTAGCGTTCGCTACAAATGATACTCAACGGCCAAACATTTCAGAACATCAAACGAATCCGCGAGATAATTGCGGTTTTGGTTAAGTATGGTTTTGAAGATGTGGTTACCAATTCTACCCTTCGAAATTTTATTTCTGAAAAAGGCCGGATTTCTTGGAAAAGGCAAGGTCAACCAGTTTTCCAGTACACGCGTTGGGAGCGTATTCGTATGGTGTGCGAGGAGCTTGGGCCAACCTTCATCAAGCTTGCACAGGTACTTAGCAACAGGCCAGACATGTTGCCTGCTCCGCTGATTACTGAGTTAGAGAAACTTCAGGATAATGTTCCTGCTGTTCCGTTTGATCAGATTAAAGCTACAATAGAGCTAGAAACAGGCCGAAAGCTTGAAGATGTTTTTCAAACATTCAATGAAAAACCGCTGGCTACCGCTTCTATTGGGCAGGTACACAAAGCGCGGCTGAATAACGGAAAAGAGGTTGTTGTTAAAATTCAGCGCCCTGGGGTGAAAGACATGGTTTATCGGGATTTGGCCATTCTTACTGATGGTGTTAATCGAGCTGATAGATACCTTAAAAAAGAAGGAATACTAAATGCCATGGACATGGTTCGTTCATTTGAGCGTAGCATGCATAAAGAGCTCGATTACCGTACAGAAGCACGTAATCTTGAGCGTTTTAGAAAACTATATAAGAGCTACACCAACTTTATAATTCCTGCAGCATTCCGAGATTACAGTACGGAAAAGTTGATGGTGATGGAATTTGTTAGTGGTTGTAAAATCTCTGATGTAGCCCAAATTAGAGCGTGGGGGTTAAACCCCGAAAAGGTGGCCGAAAACGGTATGAATATTTACCTGACTCAAATTTTTGAGTTTGGAATATTTCATGCTGATCCGCACCCAGGAAACGTATTGGTTAGAAAAGATGGTGTAATCTGTCTTCTCGATTTTGGTATGGTGGGTACGCTTATGAAAAAGGACAAGTTTTCTTTTGCAGGAATCTTTGTTGGAATGGCCGAGCGTGATCCCGCTAAGATGGCCAGCAACATGAAATCGCTTGCTATTGAGGATGGCATTACCGACATGCGTCAGTTGGAATATGACCTGAACGAACTAATTGAGGATTTTGCTTCTTTAGATGTTGATGAGGCGAGCATTGCTGATACGGTTGAGCGTCTTCAGAAGATTATGTTCGACCATCAGATTAGAGTTCCGGGCGATGTTTTCTTGATTTTCCGTGCTTTCGCCATTCTTGAGGGAATTGGAAAAACCATTCACCCACATTTTAACACCTACGATTTCATTCGTCCGTATGGGATAAAGTTGATGAAAGAGCGGTTTTCTCCTAAAAACGTCTGGTCTGATGTTAACCAGCGCTTTACTTCTATAAACGCTTTTCTCACCTCTTTCCCTAAAGATGTTCGCGAAATTCTGGACAAAACAAAGAAGGGGAAAATTCACTTTGAGGTTGAATTACAGGGTTATGGTTATCTGCTTAAAAAGATGGACAGTATTGCCAATCGTATGGCAATTACTTTCCTTATTGTGGCGTTTATAATTGCCTCTGCCATCACCATGACCGTAGATTGGGGCGACAGAATTGGCTACATCTACGGTCTGCCAGAAATAAGTGTTTACGCCCTTTGGTGTGCAGGTATTCTCATATTACTTCTCTTCTACTCCATTATGAGAAGGCGGAAATACAAGTAAATCCTATTGTGTCCATTATTCAGCCCAACTCAGCGTGCGAAATTGAGCAAGGCTCCATCCGAACCCGATTTCTAAGCGCCAATCTGTATCATCAGCACTTGAATCCAGCCGATAATAAAGCCAATTACGGCTCCTATGTATTCAATGAATTTAAACTCGCGCTTAAGCAGTTTCATTATAAGGTCTTCGAGGCGCTTTGGCGGTAATAGAGCCACCTTTTCTTTAATGATGTGCTCTACATTGAACTTCTCCTCAATGTTGTCCATATAGCTGTTAATCATTGCCGGAACAGACTCGTCTATCTCGCCCATAACAGTAGTTTTAAAATTGGCTTTCCGCTTATCTCCTACTAATACTGCGGTTATCGGATAGCTCTTAGGAAAAGTGACATTGAGGTAATAATCGATTTTAGCTTCAACCAGTTTTTTAATGGATAGGAGGTTTTCTGGATTGTTGAGTTTCTCTTTCAAATCCTCTGATGATAGGAGCTCTTCTGCCACCATCTTCCCTATTTTCTCAGCTACTTCTTCCTGGTTTTTCGGGAAGATTCCTTGCAGTTTGTACACCCCTAAAACATTGACTGGTTTTTTAGGGTGAAAAAGCATTTTCACCGCAATGAAATTGGTAAACCAACCCACCAGGGCCGCTATAAATGGCAGGGTATAAATCATCTATTTATCTTCCTGTCCAACATCCACTTTTAATCGCCCAGGACGATTTGCAATTTCCCAAGCTGTATAGAATACAAGCCGCGCAATTTTCTCCATTTTCTGGAACATAATCTTGTCAACGGTATCTGTAGGTTGGTGATAGTCTTCGTGAACTCCAGTGAAATAAAAAATAACCGGAATGTTATTCTTGGCAAAATTGTAATGGTCTGAGCGGTAGTAAAAACGATTCGGGTCGTTTTCATCATTATAAGTGTAATCCAAATCTAAACCACTATGCTTTGTATTCATATCCTCGCTTAACGCGTGAAGTTCTGTTGATAGCTTATCGGAACCAATAAGGTAAACGTAGTTTGAATCGGGTGCGTGGTTTTCATCAATACGACCAATCATATCAATGTTCAAATTGGCAACCGTATTGTCTAACGGAAATACTGGGTTATCCGCATAATATTCAGAACCGAGAAGACCTTTTTCTTCTCCGGAAACAGTCATAAAAAGCATGCTTCTTTTTGGACCATTTCCTTCTGCTTTAGCTTGTGCAAATGCCTGTGCTAACTCTATTAAAGTGGTGGTACCGGAGCCATCATCATCGGCACCATTAAAAATTTTGTCTCCTTTTTTCCCAAGGTGATCATAATGAGCTGTTACAACTACAAGTTCTTCTGGCTTTTCTGTTCCTTCTAGGTAAGCGAGGACATTTTCAGAAATAAGCTCTTCTCTCACCTTATTTACCTCGATGGTAACCGGTAGCTTCATCTCGGCATATATAGAACCGCCAGACCTACCCATCTTCTTCTCCAGTTTCTGATGTGTTCCGGATACACCAGCCTGAGACAAAATCTTGTTTGCTTTTGCCGAACTAATGTAAATAAGCGGTATTCCGTCTGGTCCTGTTGTCTTTTCTCCAAGTACTAGATTTGGCCGTTTTATATAACGTCCGTACTGAGAAACGGACGAGGTTAGGTTATCATCAATTACTAATAATGCCTTCGCTCCTTTTTTCTTTGCTAGTTCAATTTTAAGCGTCCA
>JBLHEU010000040.1:0-18685 GCA_047614525.1 Bacteroidia bacterium
CCCGCCCGTTGATGCCGTAATTGATTGTGTAGTTTCTCCTGTTGACCATAAGTATGACACGAACGATTCAGTCGTAAGCGTAACGCTTCCGCCATCACAAAATGTTGTTAGGCCAACAGGACTTATCGTTGGTATTGGGTTCGCATTTACCGTTACCGATGTTGGATCAGAATCACCTTCACATCCATCGTTAGTTATCATATTAACGGTGTAAACACCAGAAGTGTAAACTGTAATAGATTCAGTTGTTTCACCTGTACTCCATAGATAAGTATTGCCAGGCGCTGCTGATAAAACAACACTATCACCATCGCAAAAAGTGGTTAGACCACCTGCCGTAATAGTTGGAATGAATTCCAGTCCATCATCAATGGTTGTCGAGTATTCAAAGACACAAGCATTTTGATCTACAAACGTTACTGTGTAGGATCCGGCAGACAAACCAGAGACGTCTTCTGATGTAGCCCCGGTTGACCAAGAGTAAGTGTATGGTGCTAACCCTCCAGTTGGAGTAAGGTCGATAGACCCATCTGAACCTTCAAAGCAAGTCACATCAACGTCAATACTTGATGCGCCAAGTGTATCTGATTCTGTAACTGCACCACTTGCGGTTGCAGTACATCCATTAGCATCCTCTATTAAAACGCCATAAGTACCAGGACCAAGGTTGACCAGATCTTCCGTAGTTGCTCCATTAGACCAATCGTAAGTATAATCGGTTGTTCCACCTGTTACCGTAAGCTCGATAGTTCCGTTTGCCAGACCATGACATGTAACTGGATCGACAGCGGTTGCCGCTTCTAGCATAGCAGGTTGAGTAACCGTTCCGCTTACTGTTTGCTGACAAGCAACATCATCGGTAACAATAACGGTATAAGAACCAGCTCCTAAACCTGAGATGCTATCAGCAGTTGAGCCTCCTGTAGGCCAGAAGTATGTAAACGGTGCTGTTCCGCCAGACACAACAGCTACTGCTGCTCCATCATTTGCTTCGAAACAACTAAGGCTGTATGTATTAACTGCAACTGAGAACCCTGAACATAACAGCTGATTAACAGTAATGGTTTCCGAAGACACACATCCATTTGCATCAGTAATAGTAACCGTGTAGATTCCAGGACAAAGGTTGGACGCGGTAGCTCCTATCTGCGCATCACTCCATTCAATTATATGTGGCAAAGTTCCACCGCTAGCTGTTGCCGTAGCAGAGCCATCACATCCCCCTAAATTCTGCTCATCAACAACAACTATTGAAGCTGTAAGTAAAGGCGGATCAGTTACTACGAAGCTTCCAGATGCTGTACATCCAATTGCGTCAGTTACAGTAACCGAATAAGGGCCAGCGGTTACCCCAGTATTTTCTTGAATGGTTGCACCATCGTTCCATAGGAAAGTAAACGGTGTATTGTTTTGAACGGTGATTGGGGTTGCAAGAACACTTCCTCCTGCTCCACCATTACAATCAACCGATTGGCCGGTTACGTTAACATCCAAATCACATGATGGTGGGTTGATAACGTTACTCGTGGTAACCACACAACCATTAGCATCAGTAACAGTAACTTGATAGATTCCAGCACAAAGGCCAGTTGCCGTTTGAGTTGTCTGTCCTACTGGGTCATCCCATATAAATGTAAAAGGAGCAGTACCGCCAGCTGGGGTTGCTGCGGCAGAACCATCACAACCGTTAACAGTTGTCTCATCTGTCACATCAACTGTAACTCCTAGCGCTAAAGGTTCAGTTAGCTCAATTGTTTCTTGAACAACACTTCCCTCAGCATCAGTAAGCGTTACCACATACGTTCCAGCAGGAACGTCATTAAGGCCTTCTGTAGTTGCACCACTAGACCAGATAAAGGTTAATGGAAGTGCTGCATTGGTTACAGTGATATCGATTGCACCATTTGCATCTCCACTACAAAGAGGTTCAGTAATCGTAAAGTCAATTTCTGGACCTGCGTAAACTGTGATGTAGCAAGTTGCTTGCGCACATAGACTTGGTGTTCCATCATCACAAATCTCATACACAAACTGGTCTGGACCAACATATCCATTGTTTGGTGTATACGTGTAGTTTCCACTCCCGTCAATTGTAACCGTTCCGTTTGATGGAGCCGAAATTGGGTTTACATCCACAGCTATGACATCTCCTAAATTCGGGTCATAATCATTTAGTAGAAGATTGTCAGTAACTGGAGCGTTCATTGGCGTAAGCGCGGCATCGTCTCCTGCAAATGGAGGGTCATTGTTTGATCCGTTAGGGTCTCGAAGAACTATGATTTTTACCGTGGTGACATCGCAAAGAACTGGCGAACCATCGTCACATATACTATAGGTGAACACATCTACTCCAAGGAACCCTGGATCTGGTGTGTAAACGATATCTCCGTTTGCTGCAACCGTAACCGAACCGTTTGATGGGACAGTAATTGGGTTAGTGTTCAGAATAATGTTGTCTCCATCTGGATCATCATCATTTGAAGTAATGTTCCCAGAAACGGCAACACCTTCGTAAGTCACGTAGTTATCTGGGTTCGCAACTGGAGGGTCATTGTCATCCGATGCCGGAATCACCGTAATCCTCACGTCTGCAGTACCACACATTTGTGGAGTTCCGTCATCGCAAACTGAATACGTAAAGACGTCTTCACCTTCAAATCCTGGGTTTGGAGTGTAAGTGTAATCCCCGTTTGGAAGCAACGAAAGTGTTCCATTTATAGGGCCACTTACCGGAACCGGATTTACCGTAAGGTTGTCTCCATCAGGGTCAGAATCGTTGGTAATTACCGTTCCTGAAACTGGTGTGTTGGCCAACGTGTTGTTGAAATCGTTAACCACCACAGGTGGGTTGTTGTCTGGATAAACCGTGATGTAGCAAGTTGTTTGCGCACACAAATTTGGCGAGCCATCATCACAAATCTCATAAACAAACTGATCGGTTCCGATGAACCCAGGGTCAGGAGTGTATGTGTAAGTACCATTTGCTAGAATAGAAACCGTTCCGTTTGAAGGGTCAGAAATAGGAATTGTGTCCAGGGTTATTGGATCTCCGTTGATGTCATAATCATTCAACAATAGGTCTCCAGAAACCACAACTTCCTGTGGCGTCAGAGCAAAATCATCACCAGCAAATGGCGGGTCATTATCATCTTCGTTGATATCAAAAAGAACCGTGATTGTTACCGTAGCTGTATCGCAAAGGCTCGGAACCACATCATCACATACGCTATATGTAAAGACATCCTCTCCAATAAATCCTGAGTCTGGCGTATACATGAATGTGCCATCGCCCAAAAGTGTGATCGAACCATTATCTGGTCCTGTAAGTGGCGTTAGGTTAAGAATGATGTTGTCTCCATCAGGATCATCATCATTGGCAAGAACGTTTCCAAAAACTGTAACGTCCATGTAAGTAACGGCATCGTCATCTTGGGCAATCGGTGGTTCGTTACCTGTTGTAATAGGCGTTACTTCGATAGATACTTCTGCTGTATCACAGAGAGGTGGATCACTCGTGTCACATAATACGTAGGTAAATACATCCTCACCTTCAAAACCAGAACCTGGAGTATAAGTGTAAGTTCCGACAGAATCCAGAACAACGGTTCCGTTTGGTGGACCAGTCAGAAGCGTAACGCTGATGTTGTCTCCATTTGGATCGTAATCGTTGGTGATTACGTCTCCTTCAACTGGAGTATCAACCAATGTTCCGTTAATATCATTCACTGCAACAGGAGGGTTTTCCTCAAAGCAAAGTGTATTATTATAAATTACACCCGTACTAAATCCAACTGCTCCAGCTGTAGAAAGTAATCGTCCCTCCAGATTTCCATTTGCTCCCATAGTACAAGCTCCGTCATGGGCAAGAACCGTCCCTTTCATGTAAGTAAAAGTTCCGATAGAGGTGGCACCTTCTGAAATCCAAAAAACATTACAACGACTCGCTCCATTAATCAAAATCACTTTTGATTGTGCCGTTACTGAAAATGCCCCATTAAACTTAAAAACAAATACTGCATCGGGACTATTTAGACCGTCTAGGGTCAAAGTTCCTGCTAAAGACCCTGCTCCATTTATAAAATAAACCCCGGGATGAAGAGTTTCTCCAGATCCAAAAGCCGCAACGTGTCCAAGCTCGGTATTTGGTATGGCGATAAGGTCATTATAAGCGGAATCTAAATCTAGTGCGGCATTTGCTGCCTCATTACCTGCAGGATAAAAATCCCCGACATGAGTTGAAGTAGCAAAACCAGTTATGGCGCCATTATTTGTACCAATATCACCAACAATCCCTGATGTAGCAGCATTTGACACATCACCATCACTCGCAAAAAGGGCGTAATTTTTAAGTCTTCTTAAAACATCAAGAGCAGGATTAGGAGAACAGAAACCCAAACATTTTATTGGTATCGTACTTTCACCTTCAGGCATTACCGCAACAGTACCAGCTCCAACAGTTATTGCTCCTTCTGATGAAAATAATCTTCCTTCTATGGTACAATTTAAACCGACACTAACAGCTCCGGGATGTGAAATGAAAGATCCTGCTAAATCACTATTTTCCCCAACAGAGATAGCCCCTTCAGCAATCCAAAAAACATTGGCAGCTCGTGTTCCGCCAGCTAAAATAATTTCAGAACCCACTCCTGCTGTAAGTGCTCCATCAAATTTCATTATAAAAAAAGCATCGGGATTTCCTCCTCCATGGAGCGTAATAGATCCAGATATAGATCCAGCGCCATCTATGGAATAAACTCCAGGAAAAAGAGTTTCTCCACCTCCATAAGCAGAAGCATGAGTACCAGGCTGCGTAACAAAAACATCGCTAAGATGAATATATACCCTTAGCAAATCTATTCTGGCCTGATAAGTTAAAGCGCCAGTACTGTATGTTTCGCCAGTGTATCCCGGACCAAATCCGACACCACTAATTATCCCGAAATTTGTTCCGGCATCGCCTGTAACATCTCCGTCATTTGTTACAGCTCCCGACCCTGTATAAATTTCAAAAGGATCAAGCGTTCCTAATTCAAGCGTTTGACTAAAACTTCCATTGGAAAACAATAATAGTGCAATAACTGTTATAGAAAATACTATGTATTTTTTCATGCTGATTTACGTTTATACCGTAATAAGATATTGGTTTCTAGATAGAAGAACTGGTTTCAATTTTGGAATAAGTACAATCTCCGTTGATGCGCCTTACGCACAAAAGGAATTTTAGTTGCCATTTTTTCTGTGAGCAACACAATAATTAATGTACGGAACGAGTTTAAGGACCCACATTTTTTTCAATGCACAAGATAGTCAAATCAGTTAAGCCACCTAAAACTACCGATGAACCATATGTTATTTTCGGCTAATGCCAAAACAAACGGGTCAACCATTGCTGGTTGACCCGCCAACTAACAGTTTACGTAGACGAACAGAATTACCTTTTCAACTCGGCATCGCCACAATTCAGACTTACAACGCAGTAAATATGTCCACTATTCAATCAATGCCAGCACAGGTTCAGTCCATTCACAGCCTGATCTCAGATGCAAATAGCCCATTGCTAACTGATTATTATTTCAGAATAGTGGTGCAAACCACTGCGCCACTAGGGTCTTTTATTCGGGAATAGCCGCTTAGTAGGATTCCCAGTGCTGAAAGCACAACAAACAACTTTTGTTTCTGGATTTTCTAAATGAATTAACAGTCGCTGATAAACCATTAAATCACAACGACCAAAGTTGGCAAGTAAGTGTGTTCTATCAATGGTGGTGGTTTGCTGGGTTCCCTAGGCAAATGGGCTGAAGTGAGCGAATCCTACCAAACAAAAGGATTCAGCAATAAAAACAGCGGGTAAAGTTTTGCATTCGCATTTAGAGTTCGTTCATTACTAAACGATTTAAAAAAGAAGCCACAGTAAGATAAGCATGGAGCATAGTTTAGATTGTGTCACACCCGCAAAACATGAAACGAGCACGGAAAAGTTCCACCCACGACAATCTTAATAGACCAGCCACGGTTAATCTTCTTTAAACTTGTCTACCGAATTTATACATTTGCAATGCACGCATTGAATTAATTAACATGAGCAAAAGAGTTGTTTTAATAGACGGAGCAAGAACTCCATTTTTGAAATCAGGAACTGACTACATGGATTTGATGAGCTACCAATTGGGAGCCTTCGCCATTAAGGGAGTTTTAGATAAAACGGGTATTCACCCAGACAATGTTGATCAGGTGGTGATGGGAACGGTAGTTCACAATGTAAAGACCCCAAACGTTGCCAGAGAATCTGCCTTAACGGCTGGGCTCAACATGTCCACGCCCTGCCAAACGGTATCACAGGCCTGTATTTCTGCCAACCAGGCAATATCAAGAGCGGCAGATATGATTCGCCTCGGACAAGCCGATGTAATCATTGCTGGAGGAACGGATTGCACTTCAGATTCTCCTATTGGGTACAAAAAAAGTATGCGTAAAAAGTTGTTCAACGCCCAAAAGCTGAAGACAACTGCCGACATGATAAAATTTGCTTTGACGCTGAAAATTTCAGATTTCTTTCCAGACAAACCAGCTGTTGCGGAATTTCTAACGGACCGTTTAATGGGACAAGATTGCGATATGTTGGCCGCCAAGTTTAGCGTTAAACGCGAAGACCAAGATGCTTTTGCATTGCGCTCGCACACCTTAGCTCAAAAAGCTCAGGATGATGGTATTCTGGCAAAAGAAATTGTTCCTGTCGAACTCGCCCCAAACTTTAAACCGATTGATAAAGACAACGGCATCCGCGTAGCGCCAATAGAAAAACTCGCGAAGCTAAAACCAGCATTTGTAAAACCACATGGAACGTTAACAGCGGCAAACTCATCTTTCCTTACGGATGGTGCTGCGGCTGTTTTGATTATGAGCGAAAAAAAAGCCAAAGAGCTTGGATTTACCCCCAAAGCATACATCCACGATTACATTTTTACTGGGCAAGACATCAGAGAGGAGTTGCTTCTCGGTCCTGCTTATGCGATGGGTAAAATCCTTGAGAGAAACGATTTGAAAATGGATGACATGGACGTGATTGAATTCCATGAAGCGTTTGCTGGTCAAATTCTGGCAAACATTGCCGCGCTGGCATCAGACGAATTCTGCCAAAAGAACATCGGTCTTAAAAAGGCGGTTGGTCAAATCCCAATGGACAAAATGAACCTTTGGGGCGGGTCGCTTTCAATCGGTCATCCGTTTGGTGCAACTGGTGCTAGAATCATGACCACAACAGCTAATCGCTTGATTGCTGAAGGTGGTAAATACGGTCTCTTGGCAGCTTGTGCAGCAGGTGCTCACGGTCATGCAAGTATCCTCGAACGATACGAAGCTTAATTCACAACACTTCAGAAACAATGAAGAACAAGTACGTTGAAATAGAAAAACGTGATGGCATTGCCATCATTTGGATGGACGAGCAAGATTCGAAAATCAACAAGATTGGTCCAGACATGATTGACACGTTCAATCCAATGATGGACGAGTTGGAGAAAGACAACGAAGTACGTGCCGCTGTAATGATTAGCCGTAAAAAGGACTTCATTGCTGGTGCAGATATCGAAGCTTTTGCCAATGTTAAGAAAGAAGGAGATTGGCAACCAATTGCCAAAAAAGGTCACGAGATTCTTGACCGAATTCAGAAGAGCAAAAAACCTATTGTAGCCGCCATTAATGGTGCATGTATGGGAGCTGGTTTGGAAATTGCTTTGGCTTGCGCTGGCCGTGTAGCTTCTGACAATCCTAAAACCATTATGTCTCTTCCAGAGGTTAAACTTGGTTTACTTCCTGGTGGTGGTGGAACGCAAAGACTTCCTCGTTTAGTGGGAATTCAGAAAGCGTTAGACATGATGCTTACTGGCAAAAACATATTTGCTTTTCCTGCCAAGAAAATGGGATTGGTAGACAGAATTGCAACGAATGCAGCTTTACTTGACGCAGCAATTCTTCTTGCAAACGAAATCGCGAAAAAACCATTAAAGCGTGTCGACAAACGTTCTGGAATGGACAAATTCTTGGAAGGAAACCCAATCACTAGGAACATCATTTTCAAGAAGGCAAAAGAGATGGTTGACCGCCAAACTAAAGGCAACTATCCTGCGCCATACGAGATTATGGAGTGCGTTAAGATTGGAATGAATTCTGGCCTTAAAAAAGGTTATGCTGAAGAAGTAAAACGCTTCGAAAAACTCATTCTTACACCAGAAAGCTTCCAGCTTCGTGGCATCTTTTTCGCAATGACTGAAAAGAAGAAAAATCCGCAAGCAGAATTGGCTAGAAAAACCAATACTATGGCTATGGTTGGTGCTGGATTTATGGGTGCCGGAATTGCGCAGGTTTCTGCGGCAAAAGACGTTCGTGTTCTGCTAAAAGATATCAAGCAAGAAACGCTTACTCAAGCTCGTCAAACCGTTTGGAAAGACATAGGTAAAAAGGTAAAGCGCAAAGCAATGCCACAATTGGATGCAGACCGTTTAATGAACCGCATCAACGGACAATTGGATTACAACAACTTTGAGAAAGTTGATGTGCTGATTGAGGCTGTTTTCGAAGATATGAAGGTCAAGCACATAGTGATGAAAGAGTGCGAAGAACACTTGAGCAAGGATGCCATTTTCGCTTCTAACACTTCGGCTCTTCCCATTACGGAAATTGCAAAGGCAAGCAAACGCCCAGAGCAGGTTATCGGGATGCACTACTTCTCCCCTGTTCCGAAAATGCCTTTATTGGAAATTGTAGTCACAGACCAAACTGCTGACTGGGTAACTTCTACATGTTACGACCTAGGTGTTCGACAAGGAAAAACGGTAATCGTTGTAAAAGACGGACCCGGTTTCTACACCACTAGAATTCTTGCGCCATTGATGGGTGAAGCTTTGAACATGTTGGATGAAGGTGCGGATGCGCTTCAAATTGACAAGGCGTTAAAGAAATTCGGATTCCCAGTTGGACCAATTACACTAATGGATGAAGTAGGAATCGATGTTGGATATCACATTATGACTGGTGATTTAATCCAGCACTTTATCGCAACCAGAAAAGGCGTTAAAACCTCAGATGGAATTACAAAAATGTATGAAGCCGAATACTACGGTCGGAAGAACAAGAAAGGCTTTTATAAGTATGACGAGAACGGCAAGAACATGCGTAAACTCGATGATAATGTTTATGATTTTTTCGGTGGCAATAACCGTAAGAAGTTTGACGACAAAGAAATTTATGAGCGTATTGGAATGAGCATGGTGAGCGAAGCCGCTCTTTGTCTTCAAGAAGGAATTATTGCTAATCCGTTGGATGGTGATGTTGGAGCTGTTTTCGGACTTGGCTTCCCTCCTTTCAGAGGTGGACCATTCCGTTACATGGATACGCTAGGAGCGCAAGAAACCGTTAATATCTTCAACCGTTTGGCTGAAAAACACGGAGAACGTTTCTTACCACCACAAATTATTGTTGACAAGGCAAAGGCTGGGGAGAAATTCTACTCTTAAGCTTCTCAACTAAATAACAGAAAAAGCCGCCACGTGAATCACCTGGCGGCTTTTTCTATTTCAAACGTTAAACGTTGTACCTTTTTCCTCGAACAAATCACCATCTTCGCAACTAGACTCTAGGATATGTCCAAACAAATTCAACTGCTTGCCTCCGTTTACCTTCTTTTGGCAATTACTAGTTGTAATTCCGAACCAGAAGAAAAGACAGCTAATAAACAGGCCAGTTCCGAGGAAAAACCCACGCTTATTGGCAACGCACAAAAAGGAAAAGCACTATACATGACTTGCGCAACGTGTCACGGACAAAAAGCCGAAGGAATGCTGGCTTTGGGAGCCCCTGCTTTGGCAGATCAAGAACCGTATTACCTTAAAAATCAGCTGCAAAATTTCCGCACTAATAAACGCGGTGTGCATGAGAAAGACGCGTTTGGGGCTCAAATGCTTGTATTCGCTAAAACACTTAACAGTGATGGAATTAACGATGTAATTGCATACATCAAAACAATGCCTTCGCCAACAAATGAGGTTACCCTTGAGGGAGGCGATGTAGAAGCAGGGAGGAATTACTATAACATGATTTGCGGTGCATGTCATGGAACTGGGGCGGTTGGAATTGAAGCGCTCTTTTCACCCAGATTAGTTGGTATACAAGACTGGTACTTAGAACGTCAAATCAACAATTTCAGAGCAGGAGTTCGAGGTTTAGAAACTGGGGACACTTACGGTGCCCAAATGCAACAAATTGCAGAAGCCATTCCTGATGACCAAACGGTAAAAGACGTTATTGCCTACATCAATTCTCTTCAGGCTGAATGAGTAAAACTTTTGCAGGAATCACCCTAATTATCGCCATAATTATTGGCCTTGCATCCTGTGAAAAAGAACTCGAAAGCTCTACCTCAGAACTACAACCAGAATACATAGCTTCAGATTCTAACGGGGATTTTGAACTCTGCAAAACCTGTCCACCGGGATTTGAATTGACAGACGAAGGAATATGCAAACTCCGTTCGCTTTATCAGCAATATGCTTCGCTAAAAGACCAAGGTGTTGGTGGATTGAAAACTTCTCTTCCCGAATTTCGTGATGGATTTACACCGCAACAAATAGACCTAGGTCGCTATCTATTTTTCGACCCAATTCTTTCTGGAGATGGAACAATCAGTTGTGCTACTTGCCATCAACCAGAAAAAGGTTTTAGTGATGGATTGGGTAGAAGCGTTGGCATTTTAGGAGAACCCGTAAAACGCAGTGCTCCCAGTCTATGGAATGTAGCTTTTCTCAAGCTTTTCTTTTGGGATGGAAGAGATTCAACGCTTGAATCGCAGATGCAAGGCCCGCTTTTTGCAGAAGATGAAATGGGTAACAACCCAGAAAAACTGACGGAAGACCTAAATACAAATGAGACATATCTAACGCTTTTTCAACAGGCATTTCCTAAATCGAATGAGAATATCGAATTGGATGAAATTTATCTCGCGATAGCGGCATTTGAAAGTTCTCTCATTTCTTTAAACAGCCGTTATGACCAATATGCACATGGGTTTCACGGAGCATTAAGCAAAAAGGAAATTGAAGGGATGAATGTGTTCCGCTCGTTTGTAGCGCGATGCGCTGAATGTCATACTCCCCCACTCTTTACCAATCAACAATTAGCAGTTTTAGGAACTCCTGAACCGGATGGAAATCCACTAGATGCAGGAGCCGAAGTTCCATACAATGATGCATCCATGCGTGGCGCTTTCAAAATTCCGAGTTTGAGGAATATAGCGCAAACCGCGCCTTATATGCATTCAGGCCGTTTCGAAACTCTGAGAAAAACTGTTGAGTTTTACACCAAAGGACGCGGACACGCACTTCCCGAAGGAGAAAACCTCTACTTGCATTGGCACATTTGGGAACCAGATTTGTCAGATACGGAGCTTGACCGATTGGTAGACTTTCTTCAAACATTAACAGACGAAAGTTTTATGCCAAAACGTCCAGATCGTTTACCTTCAAACCCTTAATGCGTTTTCAACCCCAAATTCCACCCCGTTTAGAATGAAAAAGTTTATCGTTTTGCTACTTGTTAGCGCAATTGTTTTCGCGATTGGGCTTTACGTTGGTAAGGTCAAGTTTTCTGCATCTGGTCCTGCCGCTCCTCCTCCAACTTTTTTCGAAGGTGGTGACGGTTCAATGGCCGTAGACCTTTCAGAAAAGAACATTATTGAAGTCAGAGATGGTCAGTCAATTCAAGATGCTGTTGGCGAGGCCAATCCTGGAGATTTGATTCGTGTTTATCCTGGAACATACCGCGAAACAGTTTATATCGATAAAGACAATATCAGCCTGCAAGGCGTAATTCAAAAAGGAAAATGGCCAACGCTAGATGGTAGCGAAAATGGAGAAGCAACCTTAAACGATGCAATTCTCTATTCAGGTTCAAATATTCTTATCGAAAACTTCAAAATTGTACTGTACAAAGGGAACGCCATTATGGGACAGGCGGGTAACAATTTCCTCATCCGAAATAACTGGATTGTTGATGCTGGTATTTACGGCATCTTCCCAGAATTTGGGAAAAACGGATTGATTGAGCACAACGTTTTGAGCGGCATTTCTGATGCGGCCATTTACGTTGGAATGTGCGACAATATTGACGTGCGCCACAACGAGGTTTACGAAAGCGTTGCTGGAATTGAGATTGAGAACTCTCGTCACTGCTTGGTTGAGAGCAACTACACGCACGATAACACAGGTGGAATCTTCGCCTTTATCACTCCTGGGCTTCCGATTAAAACGTGTTACGATGTAATTATCCGAGACAATTTTGTGGTGAACAATAACCACCCGAACTTCGGAAAACCAGGAGCTATTATTTCAATGGTTCCTCCAGGAACAGGAATCATTGTAATGGCTGCCGATGATGTGATTATTGAGAACAACATTATCACGGGCAACAACAATGCGGGTATTGCGATTACCGACCTGAGTTTCGGCTCGCAATTATCTAAAGACCCAGATAGCGAACCAAACCCTGATCGTGTAGTGATTTTGGATAACGTGATGTACAACAATGGAAACAACCCAGTTGCCGATGTAAAAGCGGCTATGGCAACTCAATTTGATGATAAAGGGCCAGATATTCTTGCCAACGGTGGTGGAGCTGGGAGCTGTATTCGTAACCGCGATATGTACCGAACTTGGGGATTAGACGACTACGCTTCTTGCGAATTAGAAAGCACAGATGATGTGAAATCTTACCTGTTGAGCGAGCCTGTTGCCCCGCGTGTTATTGAACAAGATGAAAAGGGTAAATTAGCTTTCTACGGAGTTTGCTCTGGTTGTCACGCATACGATGTGCGCATGATTGGACCTCCAACCCAAATTATTCAAGCATTGTACAAAGACAACCCACAAGGACTTGCAGACTACATTGCTAATCCAATTCATAAGCGCGAAGACTTCCCAGAAATGCCTCCTCAGAATTACCTATCAGAAGAAACACGCTTTGCTGTTGCTGAATACATGCTTTCTATCAAGCAATAATGAAAGGGAAAACAGTTGTAATTACTGGCGGAAATGCAGGAATTGGCAAAGCCACAGCAATTGCTTTAGCCAAAAAAGGTGCTGAGATTGTAATCACTTCTCGCTCTGATGACAAGGCTAAAGCCGTAATAGCTGAAATAAAAACAGCTTCAGGAAATGAAGTAATCAGCTACGTTTTGGTGGATTTGAGTTCTCAGAAATCTGTTCGGAAAGTGGCAGAAGAACTAAAAATCAAGTGCCCAAAAATTGATGTGTTAATCAATAATGCAGGATGCTACGTTTCAGATTTACAACTGAACGTTGATGGATTGGAAATGCAGTTCGCTACAAATCATATTGGTCACTTTCTGCTAACCAACTTGATTCTGGATAACGTAAAAGCAGCAGGAAAAGCACGAATTATCAACCTATCTTCAATTGCTCACAAATCAACGAGAGAATTGAAATTGGATGACATCAATTACGAGAAGGAAGAATACGGTGGTTGGAAAGCTTATTCGCGAAGCAAATACTGTAATATTCTCTTCACCAAAGAGCTAGCTAAAAGACTAGAAAAAGATGGAATTACGGTCAATGCCGTTCATCCTGGAGGAGTTAGAACTGAAATTGCTGAGAAGAATGCCAACTGGTACACAAAACTTGGTTGGCTGTTAGGGAAACCGTTCATGATTACTCTTGAGAAAGGTGCGGCAACTTCAATTCACTTAGCATCATCACCAAACGCAGAAGGAATTACTGGACATTATTGGGTGAGAAGCAAACAGGAATGGAGCAATAAGCCTTCTCAAGACGAGACAAATTGGTTAGCTCTTTGGAAGAAGAGTGAAGAAATCGTTGGACAAGAATTTTCAGCTTAAACAAACCACATTATGGCAACAGGAACACCTTGGAAAAGGCTTGACAAGAAAGATGGTTACGATGCCATTGTGATTGGATCTGGCCTCGGGTCAATGACATTCGCGGCTATTATGGCTAAAATGGGCAAGAAGATTCTCATTCTAGAAAAGCATTATGTACCTGGTGGTTTCACCCACGTTTTCAAGCGTAAAGAGTATGAATGGGATGTGGGGATTCACTATGTAGGAGACGTCCACAAGGAATTCACATTTATGAGTATTCTGTTCGACTATGTAACCGACCGTGAGTTGAAATGGGCTGAAATGGATGAGGTTTACGATCGCGTTGTTCTCGGAGAAAACAGCTACGATTTCAAATCAGGTAAGGAGAACTTCATTGAAATGCTTTATGAGCGTTTCCCGGGGGAGGAAGCCGCCATTGACGAGTATATTAAAACCGTTTATGCGGCCACAGGTTCTAATAGGAAATTCTTTCAGGAAAGAGCATTCCCAGCAGTTTTGAGCAAACTAATCGGTTCGTTTTACACCAAAAATTACTACAAGTGGTCTGACAAAACCACCAAGGAAGTTCTTGACGGGATTACAGATAATGAAGAACTAAAAGGTGTACTTGCCGGACAATATGGCGACCATGGAATGCCTCCTGGCGAAAGCAGTTTTGCCATTCAATCTGTGGTGAATAAGCACTATTGGAAAGGCGGTGCTTTTCCTGTTGGTGGCTGTCAGCGCATTGCCGAAACCATTATTCCTGTGATTGAAAAAGCAGGTGGCGCAGTTGCTGTTCGTGCAGGAGTTGAGAAATTAGTTATCGAAAATGGCAAGGCAGTTGGCGTACTCATGGAGGACGGCTCAACTGTCAGAGCACCGATGGTGATTAGTGGAACTGGTTACCTAAATACATACGGCAAATTGCTTGAGCCAGCAGTTCAGAAAGCTATAGGATTTAACCCAGAGAAAGGAGTCCCAAGATCTGTCTCTCACGTATGTCTTTACATTGGCTTAAAGCATGATTTGCGCAAGCTTGGGATTGGCAGTACAAACTACTGGGTTTACCCACATAACGACCACGACAGAGGCGTTAAAGAGTACATGGCAGACCAAAGCAAACCATTGCCCGTTACATACATCTCTTTTCCATCGCTAAAAGACCCAGAATGGGAGGATAGATATCCTGGCAAAAGCACCATTGAGATGATTACACTTGCGCCCTTTGAGTGGTTTGAAAAATGGGAAGATGAGCGTTGGAAACACCGTGGAGACGAATATGAAGCATACAAAGAACAATTCTCTCAACGTCTATTGAAAGAGCTGTACAAACAGTTCCCTCAGCTAGAAGGAAAAATCGATTATTATGAGCTTTCTACACCACTTTCTACCAAACACTTTGTGCATTACGAAAAGGGTGAAATTTACGGATTAGACCACTCCCCTGCTCGATTTCGGATGAAGGAATTACGGCCTAAAACACCTATCAAGAATTTCTATATGACTGGTCAGGATATTGTGACAGTAGGAATTGGTGGCGCGTTAATGAGTGGAGTGATAACTGCCGCGCGCGTTAGCAAGAATTTTTGGTTGGTAGACAAGATTGTAGACACGGTTTTAAAAGAAAGAGAACAAGCAAAAGAAACAGCATGAAGAAGTTAATCCCATTTATTTTACTCGGCTTGGTTGCCTGCGATCAAAAATCCAGCGAACCAATTTCAGAGCCTATATCAAAGGCGTCTTATACCAAAACAATGGTGTATGCCGTTGATTTGAATTCTGTTTTTCACGAAGACTTGAATGATGAAGATTTCTCTGATGTTGCGCCTATTTCTCAGCAAATAATTGCTGATGTATTGGAAGAAAAGTTGAAAGCTTTCGACCCTGTTTCAGAAGAATTAATCACGGCTGAGCAAGTTAAATCTATGCTGTTTTTTACCGATACAATCTGGTTTGAAGAACCAGAAACAGGCGATAAGTCAATTGACATTTTAGAGCGAGATTACACCAGCGAATTCTATGGTCTCACCTTCAAAGAGCAATGGAGTTATGACCCAACAGGTTCCGTTTTAGAAAGGAAAATCATTGGACTTGCTCCGAGAATCCCGGTCTATTCTTCGCGTGGCGGAGAATTACGTGGTTATACTTCTGCCTTTTGGGTAAAATATGATTAGGCTTGGGCTGGCATTGTTGCTAGCCACTATTTACGGTTGTTCTCCAATGATAGCAACCGATAATTCAACCGATAGGTTTTTTAAAAAACGTGGCCTCAAATACAATATCGAGTTAGATAGTATTCATAATCATATGTTACGTTGGGTTGAAGTATCAACGCTGGAAAAGGATACAGTTCCAATAATTCTGTTTGTACACGGTGCTTCAGGTTCCGCCAATAACTTCTATCAATTTTTAGCCGATTCATCGTTACTCAAACATGCCCGTTTAATCTCGGTAGATCGATTGGGTTACAGTCCTTACGACCAAGGGGAATCGGTTGTTTCTATACAGAAACAGAGCGATGCCTTAGCGAAGGTTTTAACTCATTACCAATATCCTTGGCTACTGATTGTGGGGCATTCGTATGGAGGGCCAATTGTGGCAAATTACACGTTGGATTATCCCGAAAAAATAAAGGCAGCAATCCTTCTTGCGCCAGCCCTCGACCCTGAAAACGAGAAAGTTTTGGGTATTGCCAAACTTACCGAATGGAAGGCAACAAAATGGATGATTCCTGACTTCTTTATGGCAGCGGCAGATGAGAAAAATGTTCACGTAGAACAGTTGAAACTACTTCTTCCAAAATGGGAAACGGCTCAAGTACCTTTTGTGCATTTACATGGCACAAAAGATGGGATTGTACCATATGAGAATACTGATTTTAGCAAGCGAGTAATTAATGAAGAATTTCTAGAAGTCATTTCGATTGAAAACGGTAATCACTTGCTTCCATGGTCTGAAACGGAATTGATTAAAAAGGAGCTTTTGAGGTGGGTAAATAAATAATCAAGCAGAGAGGCAGAGGTTTCGACTACAATTTCTTTTTCTCTGGCCTCTGTGTGCCAAGACACTTCAATTCATCAACCAAATAATGGCCGCGTAACGCGCAGTTTTTCCTACAAACATCCACCAACCAGTCGGAATTGCTCTTGCTCGAAAAAACCCAAGCGCCAGCATAATCACATTTCCGAGAATCGGTAGCCAGCCTAATATGGCAAAATAGGAGCCGTACTTATTCACAGTTCCCTCCCATTCCAACAACTTCTCGTGCTTAACTCGGAAGTACTTTTCAACCCACACCAAGTTACCCGTCCTACCAATCCAAAACGTAGTATAACCCCCAATCCAATTACCAATGGTGGCGGCTATCAAACACGTCCAAGGGTCCATTCCAGCATAAAGGCCTGCGGCTAGAACAACTTCCGAAGAAAAGGGCACAACTGTTCCAGACAAAAATGCCGCGAAAAACAATCCCCAATAGCCGTATTCGAGCCAATCCATGCACGCAAGTTAGGTACACCAAGTGTGATTTTTCTATTTTCGTAATCCATCTTAACACAACGATGAAACCCCATCATTTTCTACTCTTCGTTTTCTCCATTCTCCTTTCGGCCTGCACAACTCCAAAATGGCCGATGCAAACTGAATACCCATCAGAAGTTCAAACTGCGTTAGCTGAGTTTTTGCCAAATTTGGAAGTGTCGCCAGACGACCCCGCTTTGCATGATGAAGGCTTTGATTTCAGCAAGGAATACTGTCCACAATTGAGCAATCCATATTGGTTAATTCCTTCAGCTGATTTGCCAGAAGGGGTTACCACACAGAATTCGAACAACAACGTTTCAATCACCATTTTCAATCATCGCTTGTTCTTGGCGTTCCGAACGGGGCCAACCCATTTCGCTTCCAAGAAAACGGGGATTTACGTAATCAGTTCTGCCAATGGAAAAGAATGGCGAAAGGAGAAGGAAATATTCATCGGTCAAGATTTTCGAGAACCATTTCTAATTCCGATTGATGGGAAATTGCATTTCTACACGTTTGGAGCAGGAACGAAAATGACTGCTTTTAAACCTCGATTCATCGACCACTTCACCACGGATGGAAATGGAAACTGGAGTGACCCTGAAAAAGTGCTGACTCTGGGTGAAGTGCATTGGAGCATCAAGAACCGAAATGGCTCAACATTCATGACCAGCTACATCGGTTCGCATTATGTATTGAAAGGGCCATCAGAAGTTCGATTGTTCTTCAAAGAGACCAAGGATGGAGTGAATTGGAAAAGTGCAAATGATACGGGTGCAGTTTACTTCGGTGGTGTTTCGGAAACCGCATGGGAATTTGACCGAGAAGAAAACCTTTGGGCGGTTACCCGCTTGGAGGATGGTGATAAAACGGGTTTCGGTTCTCATGTTGCTTTTTCAAAAGCCGGAGACCTCGGAAATTGGGAGTTTCCAGACACGGCAGATGCTCGCTGTTTCATGTCACCAAAGATGTTCCGCCATGGCGATGACATGTATCTGATTGGTAGAAGACAATTGGGTAACAAGCCTTTTGGGAAAGTTAAACGAACACGTAAAATGTCTACTCAGCGAAAGTGGAATTGGGTTGGATATTCACTTTCTCCTAAGACTACAGCATTATTCAAAATCAACAAGGAAACCCGAAAAGTGAAATGGGTGATGGATTTACCTGGAGCGGGTGACACCGCTTTTCCATCCATCATCCGATTAGACAAACATCGGTTTCTCGTAGCTAATTATACTTCGCCTATCAATCACCAAAAACGAGATTGGCTGA
>JBLHEU010000041.1:0-18678 GCA_047614525.1 Bacteroidia bacterium
AAGGTTTGCGCCAAGTCAGGATTGGACTTGAAATCCAATTCAACAGGAAAAACCATTTCGCCAGAGGAAGAGATTTCGATTCCTTCTTCCTTTTGGTAGGATGAAACCCCTAACGACTCAAACCATTCTGCCAAAATTGAGTCTCCTTGTGGCGAGTTGAGTTGTAATCCTTTCAGTAATAACTTAGAATTAGGCTTGGTGCCAGCCAAAGCATAGAAATATGAGGCTGAACTCCAATCAGACTCAATGGTCGTTTCCTGAATTTGATAATTACCGTTTGCGATTGTGATTATGTCTCCATCAAACTGAACATCAATCCCAGATTTCCTCATGCAATCTGCTGTAAGCTCGATGTATGGCTTAGATAAAATCTCGTCTGCAAGCTGAATGCAAAGTCCATTTTTCATGGTTGGAGCAATCAACATTAATGCAGAAATAAATTGACTGCTCACTCCTCCGGAAACGTGTACGTCTCCTCCAATCAAATCAATCCCTTTAATTTTAAGAGGCGGAAAACCTTCTTCTTCGACATAAGAAATATCTGCTCCGAGTTCTCTTAGCCCGTTGACTAATAAGCCAATTGGTCGTTGCTTCATCCGAGTATCTCCCGTTAAAATAATCTCCTTGTCTTCTTGAACCGCGCAAAATGCTGTAAGGAACCGCATGGCAGTGCCAGCCATTCCAACATTAATCTCAGAAGAATTTGAATTGAGTAAATCTCCTAAAACCCTTACATCTTCCGGAAGCTGATGAGGAAGTAAAATGGTTTTTTTCGCGAGAGCAGCAATTATCAAATTCCTATTGGCAATGCTCTTTGATATAGGAAGTTGCACCTCCCCAATCAATGGACCTTGAGGTGCTAATAACTTCATTTTTTATGGCTGTAAACAGCAAAAGCTTCATCCAAAAGTTTTGCAGAAACCTCTTGATTAACCACAGCCTCGCCTAGTTTGGAAAGCAGCACAAATTGTACCGTTCCGGATGTGTTCTTTTTATCGTGAACCATGAGGTTCTTCACTAAAACCCAATCCTCTTTGGTTAGTAGAATACGCTTGAAAATAGAATCAATCAGGGTGCAAATTGAATTGTAATCTTCTTCTTTTAGTCCCGCAACAGTCATAGATACATGTGATTCCAAAATCATTCCAGCAGCAATCGCTTCACCGTGCAAAACCTGGGTGCCCGAGTTAAGAAAATGGCTTTCAATGGCGTGTCCAATTGTATGACCGAAATTGAGCTTTTTTCGTTCCCCTGCTTCGAACTCATCAGCCTTCACCACATTTACTTTGGCGTTAACAGAAGCAGAAATAAGTTCATCTTCATTGGCATACATAAGGTCGAGAATAGCTGGACCCGACAGAAAAGCATGCTTCATAACCTCGGCTAAACCATTAGAGTAATGTCTGCTCGGAAGTGTTTTCAGAAAGGTAGAATCGATAATCACAGCCTCCGGTGGAGAGAATGTTCCAATCATGTTTTTAAGTACTCCAAAATCAACTCCAGTTTTACCACCAATCGCAGCGTCTGACATTCCCAACATTGAAGTTGGAATATTCACAAAACGGATTCCACGCATAAACGTGCTTGAGACAAACCCGCCCAAATCCGTAACAACTCCGCCACCAAGATTTAGCACAACCGTCTTTCTATCCGCTCCCAATTCTGTGAGTTCGTACCAAACTTTCTCACAGGTTTTTAATTTCTTATTCTCCTCCCCGTCTGGAATTTCAATTGACGAAAGGTTAGCTGTTAATGGACAGGATACATGCAAGTGCTCTAGGCAAACTTTTGTATTTGAATCGTGTAGAATAACAGCTTTTTCCGTTTCCAACAGATCAGTTAAAAACGCCCAGCCCTGTTCTCTAAAAAGGATTGGAGTCTTCAATTTTTGGGCGTTTTTGAGTTCATAATTTCAGTTTGCTGCTGAATACTTTCTTCGTGAATTGCTTCCAAGAACTTGTGCAAAAACCGAATCGAAAGAGGTTTTCCATTTGTATAAGCTTCTCGGTCATGGAGTATTTCATTCCAGCGCTCGTGTTGCAGTATTGTTAGGTGGTGCGCTTTCTTGTAATCTCCAATATCTCTAGATACCGCTAGTCTTTCAAGCAGCAAATCCAGAATGTCTCTGTCTAAACCATCTATAGTTGCTCTCAGTTCCTCCAGCTTAGCTTTCACTTCTAAATCCTGAGAATCAGGGCTTCGCCAAACTAAACCAAAAAGGATGGTTTCTAATTGAGGTGGAGTTATTTGCTGTTTAGCATCGCTCCAAGCCTTGTCCGGGTCTCTATGTGTCTCAAACATCAATCCGTCCATGTTTAGATCGATGGAGCGTTGAGCCACTTCAGCTAGAAATTCTCGAGTTCCGCAAATATGACTTGGGTCGCAGATAATTGGAAGATCTGGCATTCTTCGCTTTAATTCAATGGGGATATTCCAATTTGGACTATTACGAAAAGGTGACTTTTGAAACGTAGAAAACCCCCTATGAATTGCTCCAAGATTAGTTAATCCTACGCTCTGTAAACGCTCGATTGCTCCTACCCACAGTTCAACATCTGGATTTACTGGGTTCTTGACTAACACAGGAATATTGGTTCCTGAAAGAACCTCAGCAATTTCTTGAACCATAAATGGATTAACCGTTGTTCTAGCGCCAATCCACAATACATCAACCCCGCCTTTTAAGGCTAACTCAACATGATTGGTATTGGCAACTTCAACCGAAATGGGTTTGCCGATTTTTTGACCTGCTTCCTTTAACCACGTAATACCATCTTCTCCAACACCTTCAAAATTCCCTGGTCTGGTTCGAGGTTTCCATACTCCACCGCGGATTAAATCAACGTTCAAGTCTTTTAAACCTTCAGCAGTTTCTAAAACTTGTTCTCGGGTTTCAGCGCTACAGGGGCCAGCAATTACAAACGGTCGGTCTTTTCTCTTAAAATCCATTAACCGTTTTGCTGTGTTTTGTTTCTCAAATAGTGATCTGCAATTACAATTGCGGCCATAGCCTCAACTATTGGCACTGCGCGCGGAAGGACACATGGGTCGTGTCTTCCTTTTCCTTCAAGCGTAATCTCATTACCATCTACATCAACACTTTCTTGCGGTTGAAGTATGGTTGCGACTGGCTTAAAAGCCACATTAAAAGTGATGTTCATTCCGTTGGAAATGCCGCCTTGAACACCGCCACTGTTATTAGTTTTCGTTGTGATTTTTTCTTCATCAGATGTAAAAAAATCGTTGTGTTCCGAACCTTTCATTTTGGTAGACGCGAAGCCAGACCCAATCTCGAATCCTTTTACAGCATTAATGCTAAGCATTGCTTTTCCTAAATCAGCATGAAGCTTATCAAACACTGGCTCTCCTAAACCAACAGGCATGTTTCTTACTACACAACTAACAATTCCACCAACGGTGTCTCCTTCTTTCCGAACATAATCAATGCATTTCTCCATCTCTGCGGAAGCTAAAACATCCGGACAACGGACGAGGCTTTCTTCTACACTGGCTAAAGAAACCGTTTGATTATCAACCGCTGCGCTGATGTTGGCAACCGAAGAAACGTAGGCAACAATCTCAATTCCCACTTGGTTAAGAAGCATCTTAGCAAAGGAGCCAGCCACGACACGTGCAGCAGTTTCGCGAGCCGATGCGCGCCCACCACCTCTATAATCGCGATGACCATATTTCTCCTGATAGGTGAAATCTGCGTGAGACGGTCTGAAAGCATTTTGGAGATGCACATAATCCTTTGAACGGGCATCTGCATTAGGAATTGTAACCGCTATTGGACTTCCTAAAGATGTACCTTCAAAAACACCAGAAAGAATCTGAAAATCTTCCGTTTCCTTTCTCTGCGTTGTAAGCTTAGACTGTCCTGGACGTCTGCGTTGTAAATCCTGATGAATTAGACTTTCATTAACCTCAATACCAGAAGGAAACCCGTCAATTACCACTCCAATTGCACTACCGTGACTTTCGCCAAAGGTGGTAATCTGTAAAAGCTTGCCAAATGAATTTCCTGCCATTGCGTTGCAAAGGTACTAAGCCAATAAGGTTAACCCGCTTTCTTCGGAAACCATGGTATAAAAGCATTGGTACTTGCTATGTAATCTGCATACTTAGGATTGCCTTTGTACTTACGTTCAAGCATAGCAACACCAGAAACCTTGACTAAAAAGAAGTGCATAACCGCTGGGCCAATAACAGCCAAATACCAGTAGTCTGAAGCTGCCGCGATGATGAAAATACCCCACCATTGCGTTGCATCGCCAAAGTAATTTGGATGCCTTGTATATTTCCAAACTCCAGAGCGCATTACAATTCCTTTGTTTGACGGATTGGCCTTGAATTGCTTCATTTGAAAATCGCCCATGGCTTCGAAGTAAAATCCGAATAGCCAAACGGCAATTCCGAGGAAAACATTCCATGTTAAATAGAGCGGACTAGAGAAAATGACGTACAGCGGAGTTGCTACAACTAGCATTATGGCTCCTTGTAACATGAACACTTGGAAGAACGCACGTAAGACTACATACTTCCCCCATTGCTCCCGCCATTCAGCGTAACGGTAATCTTCTCCATTTCCTATGTTACGGCCGTATATATAAGTAGCAAGACGAAATCCCCAAAGAGCAATTAACCCGAGTGTAGCTGCTTGCGCAATGGTTTGGTCTGATTGTGCAAAGCACGAAGCCGCAATTAGAACGAAGCCGATTCCCCATCCAATATCAACAATGCTATTATCCTTCAATCGCTGCGCGATGAAAAACATAAATACCATAAATACGAATACGAGAAGTGCAGAATTTTGAAGGAGGAGCCAGATCATTACAGTGTTTTATGCTTTACTAACATGAAGGGCACATGTTTGTTTAGATGAAATATACTGAGCGAAAGGCATTCTAAACCAGCATCTATTTGATGCGAAAATCCATCATTTTCTTGCCTTCGACAAATGCTTCTAGACGGTCACCTTGATTGAGTTTTCCAACCCCAGCAGGTGTTCCCGTAAATACGACATCACCAATCTTAAACATAAAATACTTAGAAGCCTCCGAAATGATTTGATTGACGTTATAAATCATATCACCAGTAAATCCTTTTTGCACCACTTTACCATTTATATGCAATTCGAAGTTAATTGCATTTACATCTTGAAACTCTGAAAGTGGTAGTGTTTTACTCATTGGCGCAGATCCGTCAAACCCTTTTGCCTTTTCCCACGGCAGGCCTTCTTCTTTGCATTTCTGCTGAACATCTCTAGCAGTAATATCAATCCCAATTCCTATTTCGTTATAATAAGCAGGCGCAAATTTCTCTTGAATGTTTTTTCCCTTTTTGTGAACCTTCACATAAATTTCTGCTTCATAATGAACATCTTCAGAGAAGTCGGGCAAATAGAAATCGTCATTATTTCTGAGAACCGCAGAATCTGGTTTAATGAAGAAAAGTGGCTCTTTAGGAATTGGATTATTTAGCTCCTTTGCATGCTCGGCATAGTTTCTTCCGATACAGACAATTTTCATAGCAACCCTTTATTGAAAGCTTCTACGCGAATTTCTGTCAGCACCTTTTTCGTGTAGCTGGGAAACTGGGCGTCCATCATCCAAGAATAATAGCCTGGTTGTTTTTTGAGCACTTCGACTATAGTTTTTCCCTTGTTCTTTCCGAAGTTAAAAACTGCCTCACCTTTTTCATTTTCAACTATTTGTCCAGCAAAATCAATTGAATTACCTCGCTTTGAGAAATCATGCAGGTGGTTTACTTCTCCTTCTAGCTCATCATATTTAATAATCTGAGCTAGCAGCACCTCCATAGTTGCTCGCGTGTCTGCTTCAGCGCTATGTGCATTGGTTAAATCGCCATTACAATAGAACTTGTAAGCAGCAACTAAAGTGCGTTGTTCCAGCTTATGAAAGATGTTCTGTACATCTACCACTTTTCTGTTTTTCATGCTGAAATCAAAATCGTTTCGGAGAAATTCCTCCATCAACAATGGCACATCAAACCTTAGACAATTGAAGCCAGATAAATCAGCATTACCAATAAAGTCTTTAATCTGTGTGGCTATCTCTTTGAAAGACGGTTCATTGGCCACCTTATCATCAGTAATACCATGAATATCTGAACTACCCTTAGGGATTGGCATTCCTGGATTGACAAGAAGGGTTAAAACCTCTTCTGTACCATCAGGATTAAGTTTGATAATCGAGATTTCTACAATTCGATCTTGGGCCACATTGACGCCTGTTGTTTCTAAATCGAAAAAAGCTAAAGGCCTTGAAAGGTCAAGCATAAATTTTTACTTAGATGGAAGTTCAAGTCCATTCTGTGCGAGGATGAACTTTTTCTGTATTAAGGGAACAAAATCACCTAGACCATCAACGCTAATTTTCTGAACAATCCTTTGAAACCCGGGGGCATCCACGGTAATCTCATATACCTGACCGGGTAAAAAAGTGAACGTTAACCTGCCAGTATTGTAGTTAGGAAGATGGGTGCCAATCTTTTTTCCGGCTCCGTCTGTTACTGTTGCTTTAATATCCATTTTGGTTAAACCCTTTATAGAAGTTACCGTTGGTTCAATTTTTACAGGTGTTACTTTAGTTTTCTTAACCCTTGTATCTATCCAAACGAATGAAGAATCTCCCTTCGGGAAATTTTTAGGCGTGAACTTTTGGACTTCGCCCCCTCCAACCGAACCGATAATTGTAATTGCAAATTCCTCCCCATTCTGAATATCCAAAACCTTGGTTTCACCAAACTCGAATCTTGGGTCGTCTACCGGTTGATACTCATCAGAGAACCATTTTAGCTCCCCTCCTGCGTCTAAATCCTTCCATTCGTGGATTGTGATTGTGGGTTTTTCTGGCCCCATCATCACTTCCAAATCCACTACTACAGCAGTAAATTTTTCCTCTTCGTCATTATAGAGTACGCGATAAATATCAAGGTCCCCTAAGCCACCCGGTCTTAACTGTGCAGTATATGCATGACGTGGATTATCCGTTGGACAGTAGGTGAAATTGTCCATAGTGTTGTTAATAGGATAGCCTAAGTTAACTGGGCGTTCCCACCGGTTAAATTGGTCGCTCCATTCACTTTTATAGACATCATACCCACCCATGCTTTTGTGACCCTGAGATGCGAAATACAATGTTTTGCCATCATGAGAAATAACTGGATACATCTCATCATACTGCGTATTGATAGTTGGGCCAAGGTTTACAGGTATAGACCATTCTCCTCCCGGCATTCTCTTAGACATGAAAACATCCAACCCACCAAACCCAGGTTGCTCTAATGGCATTCTAGCAATAAACAAGGTTTGAGCGTCTGGCGTACAAGTAGCAGCTAATTCCGCTTCCTCAGTATTAACGGACTCGCCTAAGGTTTTTCCCTTTTCCCATCGTCTTCCAGTAAATTCAGTCACCCAAATATCATCGAACCCTTCCATGTTGTCAATCATGTAAAAAACATGTTCTCCGAATGCCGACATACCGGTAAACTCCTCGATAAATTCAGTATTAATGGTCATTCCAATCCCTTTGGCTTTATGAAACTCTCCATTCCTTGGTTTTGCCCAAAATACATCTGCTGGCTTGTTTCCATCAAAATCGATATTCTGACCAGCAACACCTTTATCTCGTTTTGTAGAAAACACCATGAATGATTCATCCATGGGGGTAAACGGATGCATATCAGGTCCTTCGGAGTTGATTTGTGTGCCAAGGTTAACAAAGGAGACGTTGACCGGGTCTTTCATGAATTTACGAGCGTTTTCGCAAAACTCTATTTGACGCGTAACGTCAATCATCCGTTCGGGTTTAGTCACCTTAACTTTAAACCTATTCAAAAAGAGAAGAGCGCTATCTATTTGCTCGTTATACATATAGGCTACGCCTATATCATACAACACTTCGTCTTCAAACCTGTCTTTTTTAATAACCTTAAGAAGGTATGGAATGGAGCGGCTTTTGTCGATGTTTTGATAAAGATGACAAAGCCCCACTCTCCAATTCATAAAATCATCTTCAGGATCTTGAGCAAGTAGCTTAACATACTCGATAAAAGCATTTTTGTAATCGCCAATCTCGAATAAATATTTAGCCCTTGCTTGGGGGGTTGCACCCTTGGCGATTATAGTTTCTTGCGAATAAACATTTGTGCTTAACGCCATGATGGCAATAAACAGCACTAACGGTGAAGCAAATATTCTATCCTTTGAGAAGATTCTATCGAACATTAATCTCAATATTTACCGATTTCCAATTTATATATGGCCTCTGTGATAGCAATGTCAGTGTCCTTAAAGTAGAACTGTCCACCCCAATCCCAAACTTTCTTTTCGTAGATGGTTACGGCACCTCTTTCATTTATCACATGGCGAGAGAGTACAAAATTCTTGCCATCAACTGTTTCTTCGGTAAGTCCTTCAGGATAAATTTTGGCAAGCTCGGACAAGAGCGTTGCACGTGCCTCTTCTGCGTTTAAGTCCATTTTTCTCAGCTCTTCCTGTAGATCTTCGAACTGAGCAATACGTTTTATTTCCCTTTCTTCATCTGTCTTAGCAGTTTCCTCCTTAGCAGCATCTGCATCTGCAATATTCAATAATCTTGCTGCCAACTTTGCTTCTTTCTCTCTCTTCGCTTCAGCCTGCTTGTTTTCGAACTCTAATTTGGCCGATTCCTTCCTTATATCCTCCTCAATCGCAGCCGTTGCTAACTCATCTTCCATCTTCTGAATTTCTTCCAACTTAGCTTTAGGAGTAGCATCATCCGGCTTCATACGACTTGCTTGAAGGTATAAATCTTTTGCCTGCGCAAGCGAATTTGACTCTAAGGCTGTAGCACCGTTTTGAATCAAAAGGATATATTTTCTTTCCTTTTCCACCTCTACTTTATTGTCAGCTGCAATTTGTTCTAGAGTACGGTTAATATTTCTAATCTTTTGCTTCGGCTCACGCTCATCAGGCTTTAACTCCGAAGCCTTTCTAAACTTGGCTTTTGCAGCATCAAAGTTGTTCTGAGAAAGGTCCTGTTCTGCTTCTTGCATGAATTGACTATATCTGGTATCAAGAGCTAATTGATCAGCAACAGCTTGATCTAAGGCTCCTACTTCCATTTCTGCCTCCTTGAATTTGCGAACTACATCTTTATTATCAGGATAAAGTGCTTTTGCGGATTGGTAATTCTTGTAACCAACCCTGTAATCTTCTTTGGACATAGCGACATCTCCCTTTGAAACAAGGGCATCATAATTGGCTTTTCGCGCGTCCTCATCTTGTTGTGCTTTTACCCTAGCAGCCTCTGCCAATCTTTCCTCTTTTGCCTTTGCTCTTTTTTCTTCTTCTTTTTGGGCCGCCAGAGCATCAAACTCAGCCTTTTGTGCTGTAGCTAGACGTATCCGTTCTTCTTCCTTTAAACGATCTTTAGTATCCTTTTCTACCGCCAAAGCATTAGCCTTAGCTTTATTGTCAGCCTCTTTTTTAGCTTTCTCTGCAAGGCTTAAGCGTTCTTGTTCAGCCTTTGCAGCCGCCAATTCTTCTGATTTAAGCTTCTTTTCCTCTTGTGCAACAGCATCAACTTCTGCCTTTTTAGCAGCAGCATCTGCCTCAGATTTTGCTAGCGCTAAACGTTCCCGCTCATCAGTTTTAGCCTTTTCTTCCTTTCGCCTTTCCTCTTCCGCTTCAAACTCTTGTTTATTTAAGAGTGCTAACCGTTCTTCAGCAGCTTTATTAGCAAGTTCCTGCAGCTTTTTCTTCTTATCCTCTTCAGCTTTAGCAAGTGCAAGTGCATTCTTGCTCTCACGTTCTAACCGTTCTAGACGTGCTGCCTTCACAACGGCAAGTTCTCCATCAGCACGTTCCTTTTCAAGCACATCTCGCTTTGCTTGATCCATCGCAATTTCCTTTGCGAAGACCTCTTCCTTCTTTTTCTCCTCCGCTAAACGCTCAATTCGCATTGCCTCGGTTTTGTGCAACGTTTCTTCATATTCAATTTCCGCTGCTGCTACTTCTCGTTCCGCTTTTACCTGCTCGGCTTTCGCTATTGCTGTCGCTTTTTCAATTCGCCTTTCCTCATAATTTACTAGCGTAATAGCTTTTGCAGCTTCTGTCTTTTCATACTGATTCTGAAGGCTTTCCAATTCTGCTTTTTCTGCAGCACCGAAAAGAACAGCAAAATTCACCTTGTCTCCTACTCTACCAGATCTTTCGATTTCTCTATTCTCCTTCAAATAAGCATCATATACTGCCTCTGCTCTATTTCTGTCCAGTTCTTTATCTCCCGTTTCCGGAAGTGCTTTAGATATCTCAACAACTGATTTGTCTCTGTCTCCACCGCCTTTTTCAATAGCAGACTCCAAGGCTTTTTCTTTCTTGTTTTTGGCATCAGCCATACCCGCTTTATGTACGTTTTTCACATCTTTTTCTGCCTTAGCAGCAAGCTGTTGCTTTTCTTTTCTAATACCCTGGCGTCTAGCTTCAAGCTGATCTTGAGCTGCTTGTATTTCCAATGCGTTTTCCTCAAAGGCATCTTTTTTGGCCTCCTCTGCAGCATTATCCGCAACTTGAAACATTGAACCAAAATCCATGCTTATGGTACCGCTTCCGCCTTGCGCCTGTTTTGACCCAATGTAGTTATCATACATCCTTTGAGCTACAGCCTTTCTATCCGGTGTGTCTTCAGACAACGCATTGTAAAACACAGCTTTTTGAGATTCAGAGTCTGAAGCTGCAGTGGTTAAACCGGTCTCAATTTCTCTGATGCTTTTTTGCTGCTTAACGTACTGTTCGTACATCGCTTCAGCCTTAAGGCCTTTATTAGGTTCGTTCTTAAGCAGAGCATTTTCAAAAACGGAGATTTGACTTGCACGATCTTTAGGTGCATCTTCTAACCCTTTTTCTATTTTGCGGGAGATTTCTTGCTGTTCTTTCTGCTTTTGTGCCTCCACTTTAAGTTTGAAAGCTTCAAGAACGGATTTACCCTCTTCTCTCTCACTTTCTATTTCCTTATGAATAGCTTCTTGCTCGGCAACATCAGCAGCATTAAACAAATTACCAAAATCCATATTAGACAATGTGGTACCTGTTAATCTAGTCTTTTCGTATTCTACATAGATTGCATTGGCTTTTTCTACCCGATAAAGATCAGATTTAGAATAGGTCTTTATAAGATTTGCAACAGCAGCCGTGCTACTTCCATTGGCATTGAAGATTGCATAATAAACCTCATCTCTGGTTTCCTTTTGTTCTTGCCTTACTCTGAGCTCTTCCGCGGCAACCGCGCCAGCTAGTCTTTCGGCTGCTTTTTGCTCCGCTACTTTTCGTTGTATCACTAGAGCTTCTTTATCTTTTGCGGCTGTTGTTTCCTTTTCTTTACGAAGAGCCGACACTAGCGCCTGGCGTTCTGTTTCCGCCTTTGATTCAGCTTCACTTTCTACAACACTAGCAGCTTGAAAAACGGCCTGAAAATCAATCTTACCAGCACCCGCATTCGCTTTCTTTCTTTCTTCTAGTAATTGACCGTACATCGCTAAAGCCTTCCTCTCACGAAGTGTATCAGCTTCTGCAAAGACATCCAAAAACCCTTTGACTGTTTTCCCCTTGTTACCATCGCCAATTTTAACAGCCGCTTCAATAACTTGCTGTGCACTGGCACTTTCTTTGTCCAACAATACCTGAGCGGCTTCTTTTAAGTCTTCCTTTTTTTGATAAGCCAGCTCTGCCTCAATTTGTTTTCTTTCCTTCTCCAGCCGGTCAATCTCTTCATTTTCGAGTTCATCCTTCGTATAATCTAACTGATAATTGAAAGTATTGCTCTTGATTTGATAGAAAACGTGAGCCACGGCTCCTACAAACGGAAGCCCATCCAAATCCTTTACCATATCTAACTCAAATTCAAACTTTGCGACTTTCGTGTGCTGCTTTCTGGCTAACGTAACATCGGTATCAAAATCTATCTTTTTTGTTGTGTACCCGCCTTTTTCAACTGCAAGCACAAAATGCTTATTTATCTCAAGCTTAAACTCAAACATTCCACTACCTGGAGAAACTGTGCGATACAATTCGGTGAGGTTTTCATGAGACCCGTCAGGCGACTCGTACAACACTACAATGGCTCCTTTTAGCTTTTTGGAGAGCTCCTTAACGAAGCCTTTAAACTCTAATGGACCTTTAATGTTTGAATTAGTTTGAACGCCATCTGATCCACCAACAATTGTTTGTTGAGCTACCGCTGATTCAAATGTGCCGGAACAAAGGACAATCGAAAGGGTTAAAATTGATATGTATTTGAGGTGCCGCACTTCTTTCTTACTTGCCTTCTGTAGTGATAAGTTGTTCCCCACCAACGCCAATAATTGTGAGCTCAATTCTACGATTCATCTGTCTGCCTTCCGGGTTATCTGTTCCATCTGGGTTTTCATTTGGAGCAATATTCTGTGTTTCCCCGTAACCTTTGGCTACTACTCTTTTACTACTAACCTTTCTTTTCTTCAACCAAGCAACAACACTCTTGGCCCTATTTCTAGAAAGCTTTAAGTTGTAATCTGCAGATCCTCGTGAATCCGTATGTCCAGAAATCTCCACAATTACTGTAGAGTTTTTATCCAAGAACAAAAGCAACTTGTTTAACTCAACAACAGACTCATCTCTAATGTCATATTTATCAAAGTCGAAGTAAATTCTTTCAAGAATTATCTTTTGTCCAACCTTCAATTCTCTTTCGTCAAATACATCCGCATCCAAAAGTGTTGGGTCATAGCCAAGTTTCTTTTGCTCTTCAATTTCTGCGAGCTCCTTTTCCAAACGCATAATCTCTTCCTCTAACTGATATGGTTCAATCTCAGCGGCCAACTCTCTAGCGGTTTTCTCCTGTTTTTCTGGAAATTTGATGTAAGGAGTGAAACACACATCATTAATAACGTCTGAATGGCCAGATAAAGGAGTGACCTCGTTACCAGTTTTGTACTCCCAAACAATTGGATTACGCTCTTTACTTCCTGAGATTATGTACTTAGAGTCTTTGGAAATGAACACAGATGAAACAGGTTTATCATGCCCTAATAACACTTGTTTTACTTCAGTAGTTGCTGCATCCCAAACATAAACGAAGCCATTATTGCCACCTGAAACAACAGTTGTACCATCAGGAGAAACTTCAACAGAATTTACCTGCGAAGTATGCAACTTAAACTCAAGGATTTCCTCAGCAGACGATGCGTCCCATTTTTTAACCATTCCATCCGTACCACCAGTTACAATGTAATTCCCACGCGGGGAATAGGTGGCAGATTTAACGGGGCCTTGATGACCTTCAAAAATTCCGACAAGCTCTTCAGTCATCATTTCCCACATAAGAACGTTTCCATCATCAGAACATGACACAAAATAATTTCCATCAGGCGATATTGATATACCATTCACTTTATCAAGATGTCCTACATAGATCTTTTCCATAAGTCCTGTTTCTACATTCCATAAGCGAATTGTAGAATCTGCACTTGAGGTTAGAACATACTTGCCGTTTTTAGTAAAAACAGCCTGGGTAACATATTTGGTATGGCCTCTTAAGGTTTTTTCCTGTCTACCATTTGGCATTGACCACAAGTTAATATCTCCTTTTTCTGTTGCAGACAAAGCTCGTCTTCCGTAAGGGTCAAAAGCAACTGTTCCCACATCATCTTTATTGTCTAAAGAAAGCACCTGTTGGCCAGAAGGCAGGTCCCAAATTTTGGCCTTCCCATCATCGCTGCCCGACATGGCGTAAATCAGACCACCATACGTTTCACCAGTCCTTTTTCTACGAATTGCATCAGGGTCAGGTCTTAAAGTGTAATTCTTAATCAACTCGCTAACATGAGAAGATTTATCGAAAACTTCGATAACCGCAGACGTATCATAATAGAGCTCGCCCTCAACATAAACACAGTACTCGCCAGGTTCTAAAACTTGGGCGTAGTTGCTAGAAACCAAACTTGGGCGATAAGTTCCTATGTATTTGTCCGAATTCATATCGGTTACAGTCATTTCAAATTTCCCTAAATCCATTTCAGGGTCAATTTCCATTGAGTCCTTAATGTTGGTAATGGATCCACGAACAATCGTCCAAACTGGATCAATATTATTAAAGGTTATACGGTAGATATCTCGTTCGCCATAACCTTCGCCAAACCTAAATTGAGATATATAACCATATCTACCTGTAGTTGAAAGTGACAGATTGAAATCGTCATCCACAGTATTGATAGGAAAGCCAGCGTTTTTTGGAGGTGAGAAGGTATTGGTTAGTTCATCATATTCTGATATGAAAATATCGAAACCACCCATTGAGGCGTGACCTTCTGAACAGAAATAAAAGGTTTTTCCATCAGCCAAAAGATGCGGAAAACTCTCATTGTAACGTGTGTTAATAATGTCTGGAAGCTTTTGTGCTATTCCCCAATCCCGATTAGGCAATCTTCGAGACATGTAAAGGTCCGTACCTGTACTCCCTTTTCCTTTTTCACGTGAGAAAAAGACTAGGTCTCCACTGGTGTGCAAACTTGCAGTCGTTTCCACGTCATCAGAGTTGATATTTCTACCTAGATCAAGATAATCATCAAAGAACATACCTTTTCTTGGAGACACATATATATCATCATACCCGTCAAAATTGTCGATATAAACCAATAGCTCTTGGCCATCAGCAGATATACCAACAACTTCTTCGTACCATTCCGTATTTACAGATGAACCGATGTTTCTAGCCTCTCGGAAGTGTCCTCGGTATTCACGCGCTCTAAAAATGTCTGGTGTTTTAAAACCATCAAAATCGAGCTGTAAACCCAAACAATCTGGGCGCTTGGTGGTAAAGACAATGAATGATTCGTCTTCGGGGATGAATGGATTGAACTCTGGATAAGCAGTATTAATATTTGGGCCCAAATTCTCGAATGTAGCATCAAGCGGATATTTAACCAATTGCTTTGCATTAAAGCATTGTTCAATCATTCTACCACCAGTAATAATGTTGTCATTATCACCTCTAGCTATATCCTTGTATTTGTTAAACGTAGTAATAGCTTCGTCAAACCGATGCGCGAACATGTAGGCACGACCAAGTTGATAAATGGCTTCTTTCGGGAATTTGTCTAGCTGGACAACGTACTCTAGATAATCGATTGATTTAGACTTGTCAATATTACTTTCTAAGTAGCAAGCACCAATATAGAAGTTGATCTCGGCATCTTTGGGATTCTCAGAAAGTAGAATTAGAAAATCGTCTAAGGCAGCACGGAAATTCCCATTCCAATAATGGGCCATTGCGCTCTTCTTGTTGACCTTAAGTCTTCTCTTGGCCTTGTCCTCCTCGGTCTCCTCTAATTCTTGATTGAATTCTTCTTCGGTTACACTTCTAATATCGCCGGACTGAGCAAAAGCCTGAGACGCTGAACAAACCAACAAAATCAGAAGTATATATAGCGAAGTACGGCTTTGGGTCATTCTAAATGGTCTATCCAAAAATTCAAGCACACAACCTAATTCGGAAAGCTATAAAAATTTCGGCAATGCGCATAGCTGGCAAAACTAAGAGAATCCTTCGAATTCTGCGTAATTCACGCAAAGCGAGTTTACTTAATCCTAGCTTCCTTCGGAACCTGGATTGCCTCAACATCAACACCGTATATCGTTCCTTGAGGGACGTTAATCTCAATTCTACGGTTTAGTTGTCTTCCAACAGGGTTGTCTGATAAGTCTGGGTTTTCGTTTCTAGCAATTGGACGGATTTCACCATAACCGACTGCTTTAAGACGTCTGGAAGGAATTCCATTCCTCACTAAATAATCCACCACCGATTGCGCCCGATTTTTAGACAACCTAAGGTTATAATCAGCATCACCCCTAGAATCCGTATGTCCAGAAACTTGAATGCTAACCAAAGGGTTTTGCTTCATGAAGTTGTAAAGCTTACTCAACTCATGTTTAGAGCGAGATCTTAAAGAAGCCTGGTTATAATCGAAGAAAATGTTTCTTAGGATGAGACTTTTACCATTTTGGAGATTGCGTATTGTACCACTTGCAGGAAGGTCCACCTTACCAGCATCTGGTGCATAATTCAATCTCTCCAAAATCACATCAAGCTTAGCATTAACCTCTATCAATTGCTTTTTCAAATCAAGGTTATCCTTAATTAACTTCAGGTTGAGCTCTCTTAACTGCTCTAGAGTTGCAGCGTTTGCTAATATTTCTTGCTCACTAAACGCGTCAGATTCTGCTGCCGCAATATCCCGACTTTTCTTTTCCTCAATCCTCAATGCAGCTTCAACTTGTTTTTGTTGCTCGGCAACTGCTTCGATCTGAATCAGTTCCATACGAGCTCTTTCGGCTTCGTACATTTGCTCCTGTTCAAATTGTTCAGTAGCTAGTTTTTCTTGCTCAATCCTCTGACGTTCAATCTCTTCTAACTCTTCAATTTGTTTTTTGGCCTTTTCAGCTTCTTCTTTCTTCTGCGTAGATGCACTAGCGATTCGTTGTGCTTCAGCAATATCCTGGGCTACCTTATCCTCAGCCTCAGCAACCTCGCTTTTTGCAATCTGAATCTCTTGCTCCGCATCTACTACTTGACCTTCAACAAGCTGAAGTTCCTTCTGAAGATCAGCAATCTCTTCTTTAGTCTTTCCAGATTTTTTCTCGAGCTCTTGCTTCTTTCTCAAGGCACCTCTCTCTTTCTCACTTGCCTGCGCAACCGCGGCTTCGTCAACTACCTGTTTCTCCTCAACCTCGGACTTACGCTTCTTTAACTGTTCGATTTTAGCAAGCATTGCATCTCGCTTTACCTTAATCGTAGCTGCATCTATATTTGATGCTTGCTTAAGTTCTTGCGTTTCGTTAACCGTCACTTCCTTGACCTCCGCCTTAACTACTGGTTTCGGGCCTGTTTTTTGTTCTCTAAGTGACTGAATACGTTCCTGTAACTCACGCTTCTTTTGATCAGCTTGAGATTGTCTTTGCGCCTCTGCCTCTTGATTGGATTTAGAAGCTTCCTCTAATTCAGCCTGAGCCAAGCCGTCTTGCTCTGCTTTTCGCTTCTCCTCTAATTCATTTTCTGCTTTTTCTTTTGCTGCTGCATCAGCAATCCTATCTGCTAGCTCTCCTTGCGCTTTTTTCTCAGAAGCCATTCGCTCCGCATCAGCAGCTTCTTCCTCTTGTTGCTTTTTAGCTGCTATCGTAGCTACTTCTTGTTCAGTATTTTCTGCGGAGGCCTTTTCTTGTGGCTCCTTAGTTTGTTGCTCTCCAACTAATGCCAATTCATCTTGTTTATTAGCTTCCGATTCTTCCAGCTGTTTTGAAGACAGATCTTGTGCTTCTTTAGCCTGTTTAACTAACGCTTGCTGCGCTTCGAACCCTAATTCGGTCTCTTTCTTTTTTCTATCTATTTCTGCTTGCTTTGCCTTCTCTTTTTCAACTTCTAGAGCTAAAGCCTCATCTGCGGTCTCTTTAGCTGCCCTTTGTTCAGCAAGCTTTCTTTTCGCATCCTCATTGGCCCTGGCCGCGGCAAGCTCCACATTATCGGCAGTCTTAGCAGCAGTTTCAGCGGCAAGACGCTCTTGTTCAGCAGCTTTAGCAACAGCCGCCTCTTTCTCTTTTCTTAGACGCTCCGTTTTAGCTTGAAGTGCCAAGATATTCTCACCAAATACCACCTCATCCAATTCAACAACGCCATCATATTCAGCGTAAACCTCCTCATCCCCAATTGGCACTTGCACAATTATAGGGTCGTAGCCATCGGCTTCATAAGAGATAGAATAAGTTTCGTTAGGCTGAAGAATCAATACGTAATAACCAGTTTCTCGGTTTGGACGATAGGTTCCGAGTTGTGTACCACCTTCATCACTCACAATAATTTTAGCCTTAACATCAGCATAGTCCATTGCAGGAACTTTCATCACTCCCCTTGCAACTGCAACCGCGTCTGACTTTTTTGGTTCTAGTTGAAGTCTATACACATCAGTATCGCCATAACCACCATCCATTCTAGAGCTATAGAATGCATGCCTACCGTCTGGCGTCAGAATAAAGAACACATCGTCCTCCGCTGTGTTAATAGGATAACCGATGTTTTCTGGAACCGTCCAAGCACCATCTAGATACTCAGACTTAAAAACATCAAACCCTCCCATTGAGGTATGGCCTTGAGAACTAAAAATCAATGTATTACCGTCTGCAGAGATAAATGGCGAATCTTCTTCATACTGAGTATTGATTACACTACCCATGTTAATGGCCAACCCCCATTCATTATTTGGAAGCTTTTTGCAGTACCAAAGATCACGACCTCCAAATCCACCTTCGGATCTGTTAGAAACGAATATGAGCATATCCTCTGTGGCATTTACACTTGCATGCGTTTCCCAAGAGTTGGTATTTATATCAGAACCTAGCTTTTCAGCTTTAGTCCAACCTTCTGCTGTTTTACGGCTGCGGTAAATATTTCCATCCCCATTATCATCCTTATATATGTATAGCAGTTGACCATCTGGAGAAAGCCCAATAGCGGCCTCATGACCTGAGCTGTTAATGTTGCTGCCTATACTTTTTGGCTGACTCCATTTGCCGTTCGGTTGTTTGTCGCAAACATAAATGTCATCATAATAATTTCCGTCCTGATCTTTCTCGTCTCCAGTTCCACC
>JBLHEU010000042.1:0-18594 GCA_047614525.1 Bacteroidia bacterium
GCAGTCCATTTCTTTCACATATGTGCTTCTAGCTCAAAAAGATGGTGAGTTTAAAATCAACCCTGCTAAAATTAAAGTTGGAGGAAAAGTTGTTTTATCTAATGCATTGAAAATTAATGTTTTAAAAGGAAATGATGCGCAAGCGTCAGGTGGAGGAAAAGGACAAGCCAAAAAGCAAACAACCTCTGGTAATGGTGATGATATATTTGCCCGTGTTGAGGTTAGCAAAACCAACGCCTACTTAGGTGAACGAATATCTGCAGAGTTAAAGGTTTACAGCCGTGTTACCATGGTAAACTTTGATGATTGGAAGATGCCGTCTTTTGAAGGTTTCTGGAAAAAGGATATTGAAAGCAAACAGCAAATCCAAGTTCAAAATGAGGTTGTAGATGGGGTTATGTATCAGACCGCGTTGATAAAGCAGATGGTTCTGTACCCGCAGAAATCGGGCAAAATTGAGATTGACCCATTAGAGCTCACAGTAATTGTACGTGAAAGAGCAAGCGGTAGAAGCAGGTCAGTGTTTGATCAGTTCTTTGGGGGTTATCAAGATGTAAAAAGGCCGGTTAAGTCTAACTCGGTCACCATCAATGTTAAACCTTATCCAAGCGGAAAGCCAGCTAATTTTAGCGGGTTAACAGGCAAGCTTAAGATGAAAGCTACCCTTGATAAGAACGAGACAAAATCGAATGAAGCTGTCAATCTAAAAGTAACCGTTAGTGGAGATGGTAATCTATACCAATTACAGCCGTTGGACTTAACCTTTCCTCCAGACATTGAGGTTTACGACCCTAAAACCTCCGATAATATTAAAGTTAGTTCTGGTGGTATTTCTGGTAGTAGAACATTCGAATACGTCCTCATTCCGCGTTATTCTGGAGACTTTGAGATTGGTCCATTCTCGTTCTCGTACTTCGACCCTTCATCCAAAAAGTTTAAGACCGTAACACAAGAAGCATTTGATTTAATTGTTGAAAATGGAGAAGGAGAAGAGACTTCCGCATCATCATCGGTCAACATTGCCAATAAGGAGGATATTAAGATGATTGGCAGCGATATACGTTACATCAAACAAGGCCAGTATCCAATTTTAGGGGGCTCACATTTTTTCTACCGTTCGGTTCCTTTTTATGCCGCGGTTGGTTTACCAATATTACTGTTCATCCTATTCCTGAGTTATGCTCAATACCAAAAGTCTCAAGGGAAAGACATTACTAAATTGAAGAGTAAAAAAGCAACAGGTCTAGCCAAAAAGCGGTTGAATAAAGCCAAAAAGCTTTGGGACGAAAATCAAACAGCATCTTTTTACGAAGAAGTATTTAAAGCTCTTTCGGATTATGCAGCTAACAAATTTGCTATTCCTGTAGCTCAGCTAAGTAAGGATTCAATTAGAATTTCTTTTACGAATAAAGGCGTGCCAGAAAAAACAACAGCTGGTTTTATTGGTGTGCTTGATAAAACTGAATTTGCACGCTTTGCACCTGGAGCAGACAAGCAAATGGGCGATGTATATGACGAAGCTTTACAGGCCATCGTAAATGTTGAAAATCATGCTTAGGATGGGGAAAACATACGGCTTACTCATATTATTGATGTTTGCCTTCAACGCTGTTTTTGGTCAGGTTGAAATCACTAAGTCCGAAGCTGATCAAGCCTTTATTGAACAACGGTATGCTGATGCAATTGGTCTTTACGAAGAAATATTAGGTCAGCAGTATGTATCTACTGAGGTGCATTTTAACCTAGGTAACGCCTATTTCAAGGCTGGGAAGATTGCTCCTTCAATACTGAATTATGAACGAGCGGCCAAGCTGTCTCCGAATGACGAAGACATCGTATTCAATCTAAAACTTGCCAATCTTAGTGTTAAGGATAGAGTGGAAGAGATTCCGCAACTTTTCTTTGTTGATTGGTGGGAAGCCGCTTTAATCACTTTTCCTGTAGATGGTTGGGCATGGTCTATAATTATCTCTATGCTGATGGCATTGACAGGATTCTCACTTTTTAAATTCTCATCCGAAGAAGGAATGCGAAGGCTTACTTTTTATTCAGCCTTGCTGGCAACGTTGTGGTTCGGCTTCTCGGTTTATGCAGCTCAAAAAAGCTTTAATCATGCGGCTAACGATAACAGAGCAGTCGTTTACGCTTATACTATAAACGCTAAAAGTGCTCCAGACAAAAAAGGCAAAGACCTTTTTGTAATGCATGAAGGTTTAGTGGTTACCGTATCAGACGAACTCAACGGCTGGGTACGAATCAAACTTTCTAATGGAAGCGTTGGTTGGGTGCCCGCTGATGTTCTTGTGATGATTTAATGAAGCGAATTGCTCTTCTCTCGGATACACACAGCTATCTAGACCCAAAAATCAAGAAATATTTGTTGCCTTGCGATGAGATTTGGCATGCGGGAGATATTGGAACTCTTGCCGTTACCGACACACTAGCAAGCTGGAAACCGCTAAGAGCCGTGTATGGCAATATAGATGGGTCAGAAATTAGAGTAGTGCACCCAGAGAATCAGATTTTTACCCTCGAAGGCGTTAAGGTGCTAATAACTCACATTGGTGGTTATCCAGATAGGTACAACCCTCGCGTAAGGAGTCTCATACGAACAGAAAAACCCAAGCTTTACATCTGCGGTCATTCCCATATTTTAAAGGTGATGCACGATAAGAAGTACAATTGCTTGCACATGAACCCTGGTGCCGCTGGCAACTACGGTTTTCATAAAGTAAAAACACTGCTGCGTTTTACTTTGGATGCTGGTAACATAAAGGATTTGGAGGTAATAGAACTCGGCTCTAGGTCTGCAGTTTAGCCCCGATTTAGTTGGTTAGCAAAGTCAAGGATTAGCTTGCAATGCTGATCAACAGTTAATCCGTTAGCCCTTGAGAATTGAGCTGGAATGCTAAAATCCTTTTTCACAAATTCAAGGATTGCTTTGTGCCAAGTTTCTAGTTCAAATCCAGAAACTACCATTCCAATTTCTCCTGAAACAATCTCTTTAGCGCCCACCATATTAGACACCAAAACAGGCGTGCCGCATTCAATGGCTTCGGTAATTACCTGCCCAAATGGTTCGTACTTGGCAGGATGAACAAGACCATCGGCCGCCCAAAGTAGTTCTTGGGGCGCATCCGTATAACCAACATATTTGACATTATGTAAAGTGCTGCTCATTGGCTTTACCCCTGCAACAATCAATTCTATTGGCTCTTTAGCGAGCGTATTCATTAATTCCAACAACAAAGGATATCCCTTTCTTTCGTTACCAGTTGTGAGAAACAACAACGACTTTTTGTTTTCGCTCAAACCAAACTTTGTTCTCAATTCTTGCTTCTTATTTCTTCCTGCTTGATTAAATCTTGAATCATCAATAGGAGGGAGGAGTACTTCAATTTTATCAGCAGAAACCTTGAATAAATCAATCAACTCCTCCTTCATCATTTTAGAACAAGCAAGTATCAGTTTACTCTTGCGATAGGCTTTTTTATCGAGATAAATATTTAGTTGGTCAATGGGTGACCACCACCGTTTATTCATTGCTGCTAAATAGCCCAAATGATTACCTAGGCAAAGCACAATATCTTGATTAGATGTCCTTCCTAATGAGAAAGATAAATCGAAATTACCGTTAGGAATAATATGGGCCAATGCGCGATCAAAGTAATACATGCGTATTGGCTTTGGTACTCGTTTTAAGTTAACCTGCTCTACATTAATATCAGAATGAAGTTCTACTTCAGGGTCAATTTTAGCAACAACGAGTGTCACTTGGTATCCAAGGTTTCTAAACTCATTGAGGTAATTGAACAATCTAGTTTCAAGACCGCCATTACGTAGCAACCTGTAGTGTATGATGGCAATTCGCACGGTGTGAAAGTAAGACCTAAAGGCTTTTACTAGGTCTTTGAAGATGTTACATTTGCTTCCAATGAAAGAGCGCTGGATTCTAATTGTAAACCCTGCATCAGCAGATGGAAAGGGTGGTGTAAAATGGAAATCCATACATCGTCAATTTATCAAAGAGGGATTTGATCCAATCGTCTGGTCGTCTGAGTACAATGGACATATAGAAGAATTGGTGGTTAGAGCTTGCCATGAAGGCTATCGTAAGATTGCTTCATACGGTGGAGATGGCTCCTTGAATGCTTTGGTGAATGGATTAATGACGCAATCTAGTTGTTCTCCTAATGAAGTTTTAATTGCTCATTACCCAAGTGGAACAGGAAACGATTGGACACGTTTTTTCAAAGTTCCCGAAAACCCTAAGGGTTGGGTAGAAACCATCAACAAGAATCTAATATTTGAGCATGATCTTGGGGTTATTGATTTGATTAAAGATGGTAAGCCCGCAAAGCATTATTTTGTAAATATTGCCGGAGTTGCTTATGAATCGAAATGTGCAGTGCTTATTACGGAAGCTAGAAAGACCTCTAATCTTTTCCAGGGGAAATTATTCTACGATTACATTGTGCTTAAAGGTTTATTCTCGTTTGAAATACCTGAGCTAACACTTAAGTACAATAATGTGGTTCGAACGGAGAGAATTTTCAACTTGTGTGTAGCCATCTGTCGCCACAATGGAGGCGGAATGCTTCCTGCGCCTTATGCAGACCCAGCGGATGGCGTTTTTGACGTAACGGTTTTTGAAGACATGCCAAAGTGGATGGTTTTGAAAGACTATTCCAAGCTAAGGGCGGGTACAATTTTTAAGAACCCTAAAATCACTTCTTTCCGAACCGATAAAATTGAAATCTCAAGAACGGATAGACCAGATTACATTGAGGCTGACGGTGAATTTGTTGGTATGGGACCAGCAACTTTCGCTACACAAAAGCAAGCTTTACGCCTGATTATTGGCGAGATTCCAAAAGAGAAAACGTTTCCGTTTTAAGCTTACTTCTTACGCATAATTAGCAACGGTGTTTTGCTGTGCATTGCCATTTCTTCGGTAAAACTCTCATTAAAGAGATATTCTAAAATGCCTGTTTTGTAAGTAAACATGGCAATCAAATCCGGGTTGTCAGAAGCCACAAACTTATCCAGACCAGAAATAATATCTGAATCCATCACGGCATTGAAAGTTATTTTTGGATAACTGGTCTTTGCAATCAACTCAAGCTTGGTGCTTTCTTCATTAAATGTGCTCGGGTCTATCATATCTGGATAAACATGAACCACATGTATGGTTGCGTTGAAGAATTGGGCAAAAGCGATAAGTTCTTCAATTTCCTCATCAATATTGGTTAGGTCTGTGGCAAAGGCAATACTTTGCGGCTTGTTGGCTTCTGCTGCAGAAGGAACAAACAACGTAGGACAAGAAACATGCTCCAAGACTCCAGAAGCCACAGAACCAAATAACCTGTTTTTAACAACGGTTTCTCCTTTGGTTCCCATTATAATTAGATCTACATCATGTTTTATGCTGTAGTCTTCAAGCACTTCAATCGGGTCCCCGAAAGTAAAATCGCAGGTAATCTTTGCGTTTATACCTGTGGTCTGACGGATTGATTCCGCCAATTCGTTTCCAGTTTTTAGTGCCTCTTCTCTAAGAATATCATCCAGTTTGTTGACAAACGAGTAGGAGGGACGAGGCACATTATCGCAATGCAGAAATATGAACTCTGCATCAAGGTTTGCAGATAACGACACTGCGTATTCAGCCGCCTTTCTGGCAAGCATTGAAAAATCTGTTGGGATTAAAATTTTCATCTAACGATATTATATAGTAGTTGAAATCACGTCCGACTTGTACTTGCCTGCTTTCAAATGTCCCCTAATTTTTGAGAACACATCAATCGTATAAGATACATCTTCTAACGTATGCACCGCTGTAGGAATGAGTCTCAAAAGAATAACTCCCTTTGGTACAACCGGATAAACGACCATCGAACAAAAGATATCGTAGGTCTCTCGTAGGTCGACTATTAGTGTTGTAGCTTCTGGGATTGTTCCATTCAGGTACACTGGAGTAACACAAGACTGTGTATTCCCAATCTCAAACCCGGCATCTTTTAATCCTGTTTGAAGTGCATCAACAATCGTCCAAAGCTTCTCTTTGTGGCTTGAGTCATCGCGAAGCAATTCTAGGCGTTTTAACGCACCAATAACAAGCGGCATCGGCAAGCTCTTTGCGAAAATTTGAGAACGCATATTGTATTGAAGGAACGTAATAACGTCTTGTGTACTTGCTACGAAAGCTCCAATGCTAGCCATGCTCTTTGCAAACGTTCCGAAGTAAACATCAATTTCATCCTGTACGCCTTGTTCTTCACCTGCGCCAGCTCCAGTCTTGCCAAGAACACCAAACCCATGCGCATCATCCACAAACAATCGGAATTCGTATTTCTTCTTTAAGGCGGCAATTTCCTTCAGCTTGCCTTGATCGCCACTCATTCCAAAAACACCTTCGCTAATTACAAGAATCCCACCACCAGACTCATCAGTCAGTTTCTTAGCGCGCTGTAATTGCTTTTCAAGGTTAGTAATGTTGTTGTGAGGAAAAACAAAACGTTTTCCCATGTGTAAACGAACGCCATCAAGAATACAAGCATGAGATTCTGCATCGTAAACAATTACGTCTTTTCTAGTAACCAACGCATCAATTGCAGATACCATTCCTTGGTATCCGAAATTGAGAAGGTACGCAGCTTCCTTACTTTCAAAAGCCGCTAGCTCTTCTTCTAGTTGTTCATGATACTTGGTCTGGCCGCTCATCATCCGAGCACCCATCGGGTAGGCCATTCCCCAGTCTTTTGCTGCTTGTGCATCAGCTTTTCTTACTTCAGGATGATTTCCTAATCCCAGGTAATTATTCAGACTCCAAACCAACCTTTCTTTGCCGTTAAACATCATTCGGTTGCTCAATTCTCCTTCCAACTTTGGAAATGTGAAGTAGCCGTGTGCCAGTTTTGCGTGTTCGCCAAGCGGGCCTCGGTTGTTCTTTATGCGTTCAAAAATATCCATCTGGTAATAAAGTAGTTTGTTGCCGCAAAGGTATTTGTTCTCTTTTTCTGAGGAAAAATCAAGAAGGAAAGTTTTGAACCGAAATCAATCAAAACTCACACAATAAATCAGTAAAACTTACGTTCATGCCACGTAAACGAAAAAACTATCTTTGCGGCCATGTTAAAAAAGGCGTATTCAGTCCTCATATTCCTGACTATTTTAATTGTCTTTGCAGGATGCAGTAAGTATCAGCGCATTTTAAAGAGTAATGACTTTGAAAAGAAGTTTGAGGTAGCAACTGTATATTACGAAAACGGTAAGTACCAAAAAGCGTTTCCGCTTTATGAAGAGTTGATTACCGTTTTTAGGGGGACAAGTAAGGCAGAGGATGTGTATTACTACTATGCTTATTGCAATTATAAGCTTGGAGATTTTATGTTGGCTGGTTATCACTTCGATAACTTTGTAAGAACATTTCCGCGAAGCGATAGAGCAGAAGACGCTCAGTTTATGAACGCCAAGTGTTATTTCTTGGATTCGTCTGAACCTAGTTTGGATCAAGCAAGTACAAAAAAGGCGATTGATGAACTTCAGATATTCATTAACAAGTATCCAGAAAGTCCAAAGGTTGATGAGTGTAATGACCTGATGGACCGGCTTCGGTTTAAGTTGGAAACCAAGGCTTATAATGGTGCTAAACTTTACTATCGATTAAAAGAGTATAAAGCAGCTATCTTTGCACTCCGAAATACGTTAGCTGAGTTTCCAGACACACGGCACCGTGAAGAAATAACGTTTATGATTTTGAGGTCTAGCTATTTGTTAGCTGACAATAGTGTTGAAGGAAAGAAATTGGAAAGATTTGAATCTACATTGCGAGAATGCGATGCATTTATGGAGCGTCACCCAAGATCTTCGGATCTTAAAAATGCTGAAGGCATAAAAGAAGATTCTAAGAGAAAGCTAATAGAACTTAGAGAAATAGAACAGGCAAAAAACCTATAATATGGATTACAAAAACACAGAAGCAGCACGTGATACTATCACGAGAGACATGCGCGATTTCGAAACAGGAACTGATAATACCTTCGAGACAATTGCAATAATTGCAAAGCGAGCTAACCAAATTGGCGCGGACATCAAAGAAGAGCTTAACTCTAAGTTGGCAGAATTTGCAACTACTTCAGATAATCTTGAAGAGATTTTTGAGAATCGTGAGCAAATTGAAATTTCTAAGTTCTACGAAGCGCTTCCAAAGCCAGTTGCTATGGCTGTTGAAGAATACTTGAACGAGAAAATATACTTCCGTAATCCTGCAAATGATGTAGAAGAGGAAGCCAACGAAGCTCCTGCTAAAGAAGCTTGATTTTAGTTGATTAGAATTTTGAAGACCCGGCATTAGTCGGGTTTTCATGTATATTGGAGTATGAACGGAAAGAAAATACTTGTTGGTGTTGCAGGCGGAATTGCTGCATACAAGACACCGCTTTTAGTTCGTTTGCTAATTAAAGCTGGCGCTGAAGTAAAAGTGATTGTTAGTAATGACGCGCTTGATTTCGTAACGCTCTTAACACTCTCAACGGTTTCTAAAAACCCAGTAGTCTCTTCGTTTTCTGATAAGAACGGTACTTGGAACAACCATGTTGAATTAGGTCTTTGGGCTGATGTATTTGTTGTAGCACCCGCTACTGCCAATACAATAGGAAAGATGGCGAACGGTATTTGCGACAACATTCTGTTGGCCACATATTTATCCGCTAGATGTCCCGTTGTTCTAGCTCCAGCTATGGATTTAGATATGCTTCAACATCCTTCGGTTAGGAATAACCTAAAAACGATATCTGGTTACGGAAATAAGATAATTGAACCAACAGATGGCGAGTTAGCCAGTGGCCTTTTAGGAAAAGGTAGAATGGCCGAGCCAGAAGAAATTTGCAATTACCTCAGCAAACTTCTCAATGCCTGAGATTAAGGGCAAACGGATTCTTATTACTGCTGGTCCTACGCACGAACCAATCGACCCAGTTCGGTTTATTGGTAATAGATCGTCAGGGAAAATGGGAATTGCTATGGCCGAAGAACTTTCCAAATCTGGAGCTCAGGTTACACTTGTGTGCGGACCATCAAATGTTCCATCATCCGATTCTATTAATAGAATTAACGTGCAAACTGCCCAGCAGATGTATGATGCCGTAATGGATTGTAAAGACGAAAGCGATGTTCTAATAATGTCAGCTGCCGTAGCGGATTACAGGCCGAAGAATACTGCCGGACAAAAAATTAAGAAGACCGAGCAAACCCTTAGTATTGAGTTGGAACCAACCAAAGATATTTTGGCGACTTTAGGGAAAGTGAAACGTGAAAATCAGGTATTAATTGGTTTTGCATTAGAAACTGAAAATGCCGTAGAAAATGCAAAACAGAAATTGGTTAAAAAGAACTGCGATTTGCTTGTTTTAAACACGCTACAGGATTCTGGAGCTGGTTTTGGTCACGACACAAACAAGGTCACAATTCTAGACCGACACAATAATATCGCTACTTTTGAATTGAAGTCAAAAGCAGCTGTTGCCAAAGACATACTGCAAGCAATAATAGATTATTGATGACACGAATTCTCACCTTCATTTTTCTGCTTAGCTCCAGTCTTTCTTGGGCACAAGAACTCAATTGTACCGTTAATGTCATGAGTCCTCAAATTCAGAACACTGAGAAGAGGATTTTTGAAACACTTCAGAGAGACATTCGAGAGTTTATGAATACCACGCGTTGGACAAGCGATGCCTTTGCTCTAGAAGAAAGAATCGAATGCAGTATTTTAATCACCGTAGGAGAAAGAATATCTAATGATAGGTACAAGGCTACGATGCAAATTCAGTCTAGCCGACCTATATATATGACTTCTTACAATACGGTTATGATGAATGTAAATGATCAGGACTTTTCTTTTCAATATGTAGAGAACCAACCGCTTCAGTTTCAAGCAAATCAAAATGTGAGTAACCTGACATCTGTTCTTGCTTTTTACGCTTTCATGATAATAGGTTCGGATTACGATAGCTTTTCGCTTAAAGGAGGAGAGCCATATTTTCAGAAGGCATTACAGATTGTAAATAATTCACAGAACTCAAGCGAAAGGGGTTGGAAAGCATTTGAAGGCTCTAAGAACCGATACTGGCTGGTTGAGAATATGCTTAACGCAAGATATGAGGGGTTTAGAGGTGTCGTTTACAAATACCATCGCGAAGGCTTAGATGTAATGCAGTCTGATTTGACTTTAGGAAGAAATGCAATTACAGAATGCTTGAAGCCATTAAAAACCATCAGAATGGATCAGCCCAATTCGTACTTAATGACGGTGTTTTTTACCGCCAAGGTGGATGAAATGATTAACATTTTCAAGGAGGCTTTTCCAGATGTGAAGACCAAGGCGGCCAATGATCTTATGCAGATGGATCCTGCCAACGCCAATAAGTATCAGGCAATTGTAAAAGGGTAGAGGATGCTCTCTCGATTACACATAAGAAATTATGCGATTATCAGTGAGCTGAACTTTGAGCTCAGCCCAGGACTAACCATTATTACTGGCGAAACAGGTGCGGGTAAATCGATTCTACTTGGCGCACTTTCGCTGGTTTTAGGCAAAAGAGCAGACTCTTCCGTTCTATTCGATAAAAACGTAAAGTGTGTTGTAGAAGCACATTTTGATGTTCAGAACCATGGTTTGCAAGAGTTTTTTTTAGAGAATGACTTGGACTTTGAAAGTCCAACAATTCTCAGACGAGAGATAAATTCCAACGGAAAGTCTAGAGCATTCGTTAATGATACTCCAGTCAATCTAAATCAACTTAAAGCACTTGCTTCCAGACTTATTGATATTCATTCTCAGCATGAAGTATTTACGCTGAAATCTGCTGATTTTAGGACAACATTCTTGGATTCTTGTGCCGATGGGGGAATACTATCTGAGAATTATCTCTTCGCTTTTAAAGAGTGGAAGGCTATTTCTAAAGAGGTAGAATTATTGAAAGAGAATTTGCGCAATGCGCAAGCCGACCAAGATTACCTGCAATTCCAACTAACCGAATTGGAAGAATTCGATTTGAAAGCAGGTGAACTTCAGGAAAATCAGGACAAACTCAGTTTGCTTGAAAATGCAGAGGAAATAACAGAAACACTTCAGCAGGTTTCCAACTTAATCTTGAATGATGAAGAAGCTGTAGTTGATAGTTTGAGGAAAGCTGAGTCTGAATTGATTCGTCTTGGTAGTAAGTTTCCTCTAGCTAATGAATGGGCAGAAAGAGTTAAGCAAAGTGTGATCGATTTGGAGGATGCAGCCAATGACATGGACCAAAAATCTAGTTCCATTGAGAATGATCCGGCTGAGCTGAAAAGGCTTGAGGAACGTGTTGATGAGGTAATAAGATTGATGACGAAACATCGCAAGCAATCTGAAGCTGAATTAGTGGAATATCAACTTGAACTCAGCGATAAACTGAACTCAATAAGTAATTCAGATGAAGAACTGACTTTGCTTAACGGTAAATTAGAGAAGGCAGATTCTGAGGTTCAGAAACTGGCTACTGAATTAACGGCTCAGCGGAATAAGACTGCCAAGTTGGTTTCACCAATTTTAACCGCTGACTTGAAAGAGCTTGGTATGCCAGATGCTGAACTTTCTGTTTCACTAGAGTCTGCAGAAAGAATACCAACTGGTCAGGATAAAGTGGAAATCAAATTCACTTCTAATAAAGGTCAGTCGTTACAAGACATTAGTAAAGTAGCGAGCGGTGGAGAACTATCTAGATTGATGCTTTCTCTGAAAGCTGAAATGGCTGATAATACTCAATTACCAGCCATCATATTTGATGAAATTGACACAGGAGTTTCTGGAGATGTTGCCGATAAAGTAGGCGTCAAGATTAAAAGTTTGAGTTCAAAAATGCAGGTTTTATGCATTACACACTTGCCTCAAATTGCTTCAAAAGCAGATCAGCACTATTACGTTTACAAGGAACAAGAAGAGGGAAGAACAGTTACTGGAATCAGACCTTTAGAAAAGTCGGATAGAATTGTTGAAATTGCCAAAATGTTAAGCACAGCAAACCCTACGGATGCTGCGCTAGAACACGCTAAAAACCTGGTTGAAAAAACAGCTTAATGGGACATAATTTACTTGAAGGAAAAAAGGGCATCATTTTCGGAGCTTTAGACGAAAGATCAATTGCCTGGAAAGTGGCTGAAAAATGCCACGAAGCAGGAGCAGAGATAATCCTTACTAATGCACCAGTTGCATTGCGAATGGGTAAAATTCATGAGCTTGGAGAAAAACTCAATGCTGATATTATTCCTGCGGATGTTACGCTAAATGAAGATTTAGAGAACCTTGTAGGTGCTGCTAAAGAAAAGTTTGGCGGGCTTGACTTCGTTCTTCATTCTGTTGGCATGTCTCCTAATGTAAGAAAGGGCAGAGCTTACACAGATTTGAACTACGATTTCTATCATAAAACGTTGGATATTTCTGCGATGTCTTTGCACCGATTACTACAAACCTGCTATAAGCAAGATGCGCTTAATGAATTTGCATCAGTGGTTGCTTTAACTTACATCGCAGCACAAAGAACATATACTGGTTATGGAGATATGGCTGAAGCAAAATCAATGCTTGAAAGTATCGCTCGAAGTTTTGGTCATCATTATGGCGAGCATAAAAATGTGCGTGTAAATACCATTTCTCAAAGCCCAACAGTTACTACTGCTGGTTCTGGTGTAGAAGGGTTTGACGACTTTATCAGTAATGCTGATAAACTATCTCCGTTAGGAAATGCAAGTGCTGATGAATGCGCTGATTACTGTGTTGCTATGTTCTCAGATCTTACCAAGAAAGTCACCATGCAAAACCTTTTCCATGATGGTGGTTACAGCAGCATGGGAGCAGCGGAATAAGGCCAGTAGCAAAGTATTTAAAACAAAAAGAGCGAGATAAATATCTCGCTCTTTTTGTTTCTAAACTTTCGGTTTCATTAAGTGAAGCCTAGTCTTTCTTCTTCTTGGTAGTAGCTTTTGGCTTTTTGACTGTAATGGTCAATTCCTCAGCACCTTTTGGATGCTTTACTTCAAGTACATCTCCTTCTTTAACCGTAGCACCAATGATAGCTTCAGCTAATGGGTCCTCCAAATACTTTTGAATAGCACGAGCGAGTGGTCTAGCACCAAACTCAGGATGATATCCTTTCTCAGCTAAGAATTCCTTTGCAGATTTTGCCAACTCAATAGTATATCCAGCTTCTTGAATTCTGTGGAATACATGCTTCAATTCAAGATCAATAATCTCGTGTAAATCGTCTTTCTTAAGCTGATTGAAAAGAACAACATCATCAATTCTGTTCAAGAATTCTGGAGCGAATGCCTTTTTCAAAGCTTTTTCAATCACGCCCCTAGAATACTCATCAGAAGCAGATGTTTTGGCACTAGTTGCAAATCCAACACCTTGACCAAAATCTTGCAGTTGACGTGAACCAATATTAGAAGTCATAATGATAATTGTGTTCTTGAAGTCAATCTTACGGCCTAAAGAGTCTGTCATCATTCCATCATCCAATGCTTGTAAAAGCAAGTTAAAAACATCTGGATGCGCTTTTTCAATCTCATCTAGCAATACAACTGAGTAAGGCTTTCTTCTCACTTTCTCAGTCAACTGCCCACCTTCTTCATAACCAACGTATCCCGGAGGGGCACCAACCAATCTTGAGATGGCAAATTTCTCCATGTACTCACTCATATCAATACGAATAAGTGAATCGTCAGAATCGAATAGATACTTCGCCAACACTTTGGCGAGCTCAGTTTTACCAACACCAGTTGGACCTAAGAAAATAAAACTTCCGATTGGCTTATTTGGGTCTTTAAGACCAGCTCTGTTTCGCTGAATGGCACGAACAACTTTCTTAATTGCATCATCTTGACCAATTACCTTTCCTTTCAGTTCGGTATTCATGCTCTGTAAACGAAGCCCTTCTTTTTGCGCTACGCGATGAACAGGAATCCCCGTCATCATCGAAACAACTTCCGCAACATCCTCTTCCGTTACCGTTTCACGATTCTCCTTTGTTTCCTCTTCCCACTTATTCTTCTCACGTTCTAGCTCTTCTTGCAGCTTACGCTCCTTGTCACGCAAGTTGGCAGCCTCTTCATATTTCTGGCTTCTAACAACTCGATTCTTCTCTTCCTTCACATCATCCACTTTTGCTTCAAGCTCTACGATAATTTCTGGAACATGAATATTGGTGATGTGAACGCGAGAACCAACCTCATCCAAAGCATCAATAGCCTTGTCTGGAAGAAATCGGTCAGTCATATACCTGTTGGTGAGAGAAACACAAGCCTCAATTGCCTCATCTGTATAGATAACGTTGTGATGCTCTTCGTACTTATCTTTGATGTTGTTCAGAATTTCAACTGTTTCTTCGGGAGTAGTTGGTTCAACAATTACCTTTTGAAAACGTCTTTCTAACGCACCATCTTTCTCAATGTGTTGTCTGTATTCGTCTAGGGTAGTAGCTCCAATACACTGAACTTCTCCACGTGCCAAAGCAGGCTTAAACATGTTGCTTGCATCCATAGAACCCGAAGCTCCACCGGCACCAACAATGGTGTGAATTTCATCAATGAAAAGAATGACATCTGGAGATTTCTCCAACTCGTTCATCACAGCTTTCATTCTTTCCTCAAACTGACCACGGTACTTTGTGCCAGCAACAAGAGAAGCAAGATCAAGCGTTACAACACGCTTCCCAAAAAGTACACGAGATACTTTACGCTGTACAATTCGCAATGCCAAACCTTCTGCAATGGCAGATTTACCAACACCAGGTTCACCAATAAGAATAGGGTTGTTCTTTTTTCTTCTACTTAAAATTTGAGAAACACGCTCAATCTCTTTTTCACGACCTACAACTGGGTCTAGTTTTCCTTCTTCTGCAAACGTTGTTAAATCTCTACCGAAATTGTCCAAAACTGGAGTCTTAGATTTTGGGTCAACAGCTTTTCTCATTTGACCGCCACCGCCACCAAAAGCATCTCCATCTCCATCATCGTCATCATCTGCCGATTGGCTGTGTCTGGCTTCAGGATTTACATCAGTTTGTTCAGATGAAACTTCAACTTCCTCTCTTACCAATTCATAATCTACTCCAATCTTCTTCATGCTTCTCGTAACTACGTTATCATCATCTTTTAAAATCGCCAAAAGCAAATGCTCCGTTCCAATAGTAGGACTCTTAAAAACCTTTGCCTCTAAATACGTGATTTTCAGAGCTTTTTCTGCCTGCTTAATCAGTGGAATATTACCAAGGTTACTCTTCTTGGCAACTTTACCTGTGTGCGTAGCAGACTCAATGTCCTTTCTAAGCTCCTGCATATCAACACCTAAATTCGAAAGAATCTTAACTGCTGTTCCTTCTCCTTCTCGGATAATTCCAAGAAGCAGGTGTTCGGTTCCGATGTATTCGTGACCCAGCCTGAGGGCTTCCTCTCGACTGAAACTAATTACATCTTTAACTCGTGGTGAAAATTTAGCGTCCATCTCGTATTCTTCAAATGTCGTATTAATGCTGATACGTCCACTACCAAACAGTAAACATTAACCGCATGTTCAAAATTAATTTTACACTTACTGCCACCCTGTCCAAACCGCGCATCTTATCAACAGAAATCTGTTAGTAATAAGTGGGTTTAGCAAGTCCAAAAACGTACTTGGAACCTGCTTAAAAGCGTACATTCGAAAATTAATATTGAGTATGGTTTGTCAAAGACCGTGCAAAACAGAAAACACTAACATTTTGTCATGGCAGAAGGAGAAAGGATAATACCCATCAACATTGAAGATGAGATGAAAACGGCTTACATCGATTACTCGATGTCGGTAATCGTTTCACGGGCACTTCCTGATGTACGGGATGGTCTAAAACCTGTTCACAGAAGAGTTTTGTTTGGAATGTTGGACCTTGGAGTTCGTTCCACAACAGCACACAAGAAGTCGGCCAGAATTGTAGGAGAGGTTCTAGGTAAGTACCATCCACATGGTGATACTTCAGTTTATGACACCATGGTGCGTATGGCCCAGCATTGGTCTTTGCGTTATCCGTTGGTTGATGGACAAGGTAACTTTGGCTCTGTTGATGGCGATAGCCCGGCAGCAATGAGGTATACCGAAGCTAGACTTCGAAAGATTGCCGAGGAATTATTGGCAGATATCGACAAGGACACGGTAGACTTTAAACTGAATTTTGATGATACACTGCAAGAACCAACCGTTCTTCCTGCAAGGTTTCCAAACCTTCTAGTAAATGGTGCATCTGGTATTGCCGTAGGTATGGCCACCAATATGGCTCCTCATAACCTTACAGAGGTTATTAATGGAACAATGGCATACATCGATAATCGGGATATTACTATTCCTGAATTGATGGAACACATTAAAGCACCAGATTTTCCAACGGGAGGAACAATCTATGGTTATGATGGCGTTCGCGATGCATTTGAGACGGGTAGAGGTAGGGTAATGATGCGTGCCAAGGCGGAGTTTGAAGAGCAGAAGTCAGGTCGCGAGGTGATTATCGTTACGGAAATTCCGTATCAGGTAAACAAAGCCGAAATGATTAAGAAAACTGCCGAATTGGTGGTTGACAAGAAAATTGAAGGTATCAGCGATATCCGCGATGAGTCGGATAGAAAAGGGATGCGAATCGTTTATGAATTGAAACGAGATGCCATTCCAAATGTGGTGCTGAATACCTTATATAAGTATACGCAGCTTCAAACTTCGTTCAGCGTAAACAACATTGCCTTGGTAAAGGGGCGTCCAGAAATGTTGACGTTGAAGGACATGATTGTACACTTCGTAGATCACAGACATGATGTGGTTGTTAGAAGAACACAATACGAATTAGATCAAGCCGAAAAGCGCGCACACATTCTAGAAGGACTCATTATTGCATCGGACAATATCGATGAAGTAATCAAGCTGATTAGAGCGTCTAAAAGCCCAGAAGAAGCGAGAGCCAAGCTTATAGAGCGTTTCGAGCTCAGCGACATTCAGTCTCGTGCAATTGTTGAAATGCGTCTACGTCAGTTAACCGGACTAGAGCAAGATAAACTACGAACTGAGTACGATGAGCTGATGAAAACCATTGCATACTTGAAGAGTATTCTTGGTGACGAAGCTTTGAGAATGACCATCATCAAGGATGAGCTTGTGGTTATCCGAGATAAATATGGTGACGAAAGACGAAGCATAATTGAGCACAACGCCAATGACCTTCGAATGGAAGACATGATTCCGGATGAAGAAGTGGTTATCACCATTTCTCACATGGGATACATTAAGCGTACTCCTTTGAGCGAATATCGTGTTCAGAGTAGAGGAGGAGTAGGCTCAAAAGCCAGCACCACGCGTGATGCCGATTTCTTAGAATACCTGTTTGTGGCAACTAACCACAATTACATGTTATTCTTTACAGAAAAAGGACGCTGTTTCTGGATGAGAGCTTTCGAAATTCCTGAAGGAACCAAGACAAGTAAAGGCCGAGCAATTCAGAACCTTATTAATATAGAGTCTGATGATAAGGTGAAGGCGTTTGTTAGAGCCAAGGATTTGAAGGACGAAGAATACATCAATAACCATTGTGTTGTAATGTGTTCTAAGAAAGGAATCATCAAAAAAACCACGTTGGCGGCATATTCTCGCCCACGTGTTAATGGTGTAAACGCCATTACAATTAAAGAAGGTGATCAACTGCTTGAGGCAAGGTTGACAACAGGCGAAAGCAACATTCTTATTGCCGGAACGCATGGTAGATGTATCCATTTCCCTGAAGCGAAAGTGAGACCAATGGGTCGTACTGCTGCGGGAGTAAAAGGCATCCGAATGCCAGAAGGTGCTGAAGTGGTTGGCATGATCTGTGTAGAAGACGTGGAAACAGAATCAGTAATGGTAGTTTCAGAAAACGGTTATGGTAAACGATCTTCTGTAGGAGATTACAGAATTACCAATCGTGGCGGAAAAGGTGTTAAAACCATGAACGTTACTGAGAAAACCGGCTCACTTATCGCTATAAAAAGCGTTGTAGATGAGAACGATCTGATGATTATCAACAAGTCTGGTATTGCCATTAGAATGGATGTAGCGAGTATCAGAGTTATGGGACGCGCTACACAAGGAGTGAAGCTCATCAACCTGAAAGGAAAAGATACCATTGCAGCAATTGCTAAGGTTGAAATCTCTTCTGATGATTCGGACCTGGATGAGTACGATGAAGAGGGAAACCTGATTCCAAGAGCTGAAGGTGAAGAGTCAACAGACGCTCCAGAAACTAATTCGGAAGATGAAGGTGAAGCGGATGAACCAACTAACGACCAAGAATAAAAACCAAGTAAAATGACGTTTAAAAAGACAACGCTGTTTACTGCTGCGCTTTTGATAAGTGTTGCCGTATTCGGACAAAAATCGAAGAGAACAAGTGCAAATAACTATCTGGAATATGGTGAGTTAGATAATGCGAAAGAGGCGATAGACCCAACTATTTCGCATGAGAAAACTATGAATGAGGCCAAAACTTGGTACTTCAGAGGACTCATTTATCA
>JBLHEU010000043.1:0-18542 GCA_047614525.1 Bacteroidia bacterium
CTGGTATTTCAGCAGGTTTTTCAGACTTAACTGTTGGTTTCTCCGATTTATCAGCTAGCTGCTCAGACTTTTCTACTGGTTTTTCAGCTTTAGGCGTTAGTTCCAGTTCAGCTTGAGCTGGTTCCAATTTAGCTTCTACCGCTTCGTCAGCATCTTTAGGAACGCGAGCTCTCTTTCTTTTTGGCTTTGGCGCTTCTTCTGCTGCTGCTTCGCTTGATGCTGGTTTACCCATAATAGCGGTAACCAAATCAGCTTTTCGCATTCCTTCTGAATTGTTAATTTCCAATTTACCTGCTATTGCACGTAATTCTGCCACCAGTTTATTGGAGAGGTCTTCTTGCTTGTACATTAATGAATTGAACTTGTAGTTATAAGTATATATGTAAAATTGACCGAGGCCGATTTAATCGTTAATCTGGAATGATTCTTTTTCTAGCGATTCAGAACGAATCGGAAATGATTATAAAGCAATAATACGTATAAAATTGATAGTTGAACTTGATGTAAAAAATTTAAACTCAACTTTTCATCTTAATAAGGCTATGTTGTTTTTCTTTGCCGAAGATTCTAACGCGAAAACATGATACAACGTATTCAAACAGTTTATTTAGCAATTACAGCCATGTTGCTGGTTCTACCTGTGGTTTTTCCAGGTGGGCTTGTTTTAGCTTCTATTGAGGCTGATGCCGGAAGCTATTTTCTCTTTGCAGAGAAGATGATTTTAAAGGGCGACTCTCTTGAAACACTTGCTATGCCTTATGGATTGATTGGCGCAGTAATGGTGGGGATTTTCATTTCTATCTATTCCATAATGCAGTACAAAAACAGGAAGTTTCAGATTAAACTGGTCCAACTGGCCATTCTGGTTCAATTGGTTTTCGGGGCATTAATCTTCTTTTATGCTGATAAAATGGCTGAAGTTGCCCAAAACGGAGAAGTAGCTTACAGTCCAGTAATTGGTTTTGTGTTGGTAAATGTTGTGCTTTATTTTCTTGCCCTGCGAGGAATTAAGAAGGACGATGCATTGGTTAGATCTGCAGATCGGTTGCGCTAGCTAAACTGTAAATCGAATAGGGTTTTGTAATGACCGTCTTTCTCTAGGAGCTCTTGGTGAGAACCCATTTCAAGAACCTCCCCTTTTTGCATAACCAAAATAGTGTCAGCATTCTGAATTGTTGCCAACCTATGTGCAATCATAATTGAGGTTCTACCTTCCATTAATTTAGATAGTGCTTTTTGGATAATGTCTTCACTTTCGGTATCAATCGATGAAGTTGCTTCATCTAAAACCAAAACAGCAGGGTTATGAACGTAAGCACGCACAAAAGAGATGAGTTGACGCTGACCAACTGAAAGCATGGCACCACGCTCCATCACGTTGTATTCGTACTGATTAGGAAGGTTTGCGATGAATTCATGCGCACCAAACTCTTTTGCTCCTTCAATTACGGTTTCCTTCGTAATGGTGTCGTCTCCAAGTGTAATGTTCCGATAAATAGTGTCTGAAAAGAGGAATACGTCCTGCAAAACCACGGCAATGTTTTTTCTGAGGAAATGCTTGGGATAGTCGCGAACATTTTTGCCGTCAAGCAGAATATCTCCTTTTTCAAATTCGTAAAAACGACTAAGAAGGTTGATAATACTTGTCTTTCCAGAACCTGTAGCACCAACCAAAGCCAAGGAAGAACCTTTCTCCACTTTGAAGGAAATATTCTTCAGCACATAATCATCACCCGTGTAGGAAAACCAAACGTTTTTAAACTCGATTGCCCCTTCAATTACGGTTGGCTCCAAACTTCCAGAGTCTTCAATATTTGATTTTGTATCGAGGACTCGGAAAACGCGTTCGGAACTAACTACACCCATCTGAAGTGTATTGAATTTATCCGCTAATTCTCGAATGGGACGGAATAACATATGAATGAAAAGGATGAACATTACTAAATCGCCCAGGCTTACTTCACCTCTCATTACTTGACCAGCACCCCACCAAACAATTAACCCGAGTGATGTGGCGGATAAAATTTCTACAACTGGCATAAACACTGCGTAATACCAAATAGAACGAATATGGGCATCTCGGTGTTGCGCATTAATCTCCTGGAAACGTTCCATTTCCTTTTTCTCACGGTTAAAAACCTGAACGATGTGCATTCCAGTAATATGCTCCTGTAAAAAAGCATTCAGTCTAGAAACCTGAGTCCTCACATCCTGAAAGGAAGAACGAATACCATTCTTGAAAATGTAGGTGGCCACAAGTAAGATTGGAATGGTAGAAAGCGAGATTAGCGTAAGCTGCCAATCGACATAAAACATAACTGCAACTACCGTTACTAACTTCAGAATATCTCCAAAAATCACAAGAATTCCGTTCGAGAATATATCGGCAATGGTTTCAATATCGGACACAACACGAGTAACCAGCGTGCCAATAGCTGTTTTATCGAAATACTGAAGTTTAAGGCTGTTTATGTGATTGTAGATCTCCATTCTAAGATCCTTAATCACGGTTTGTCCTAACCAGTTTGCAGAGAAAGTGTAGAAGTAATAAAGAAGGGCTTCGAGAAGAAGTACAGCAACGATAACCAAAGTCATCATCAAAAGCCCGTCAGCGTCAGGTGTTACTATGTAATTGTCAAACGTATGCTGAATGAGTATTGGACGGAGCGGAGAAATACCAGCCAGACAAACGGTGAGCAAAAAAGTAAAGACAAAGCGTGTCCTGTACGGTTTAACGTACTTCAAAACCCGTCCAAGAATGTCTAGGTCAAATGCTTTTCCAGTTATTTTGCTCACTGGTTTAGGAAGATGTTTGAAGGATATTCCACTTTGGTCAAATATAGTCCGTGAGCAGGAACAGAACGACCGGCTTTAGTTCTGTCTTTAGCCTCAATTATTGTTGTCAATTCTTCAGGCATAATTTTGTCTTGGCCAATATCTAGCATGGTGCCAACTATAGCTCTAACCATATTCCGTAGAAAACGATTGGCGCTAATCCTAAACACAATTTGATTTCCTTCTTCTTGCCAGTTGGCCATAAATATGTTGCAGAGGTTGGTGTGGTTGTCTGCTTTGGCTTTGCAAAATGAACCAAAGTCTTGTTCACCCAACAGCAGTTTGCACGCCTTGTTCATCTTTTCAAGGTCTAAATCTGCGTTTAGTTTGTAAGCTAAATCTCCACTAAAAGGATTCTTTTCCTTGGATATTCTGTACTCATAACTGCGCTTAGTGGCATTAAACCTTGCATGTGCTTCTGGTTGTACTTTAATTATTTCCTGAATAGCTACGTGCGGATGAAGCATTGTGTTCAGCTTATGAATCAAGCTCTGCGGTTCTAACGACAATTTGTTTTGGGTCTCAAAATGCGCGTAAAACTCTTTGGCGTGCACTCCCGCATCGGTTCTTCCACAACCTAGAATACTTATTTCAGATTGAAGAATGATTGAGAGTTTCTCCTCAATTTCTTGCTGAATAGATGACGCACCAATTTGAATTTGCCAGCCATGAAACTCTGTTCCATTGTAAGATAGCTTGAGGAAATAGCGCATGGTTAACCGCCAGAACGTTTTACACGAAAGCCTTCTTCTTTCAGCAATTCAATCACCTTAATTACATGGTCTCCCTGAATGATTATTTCTTGACCCTTGGCACCGCCACCAACACCACATTTAGATTTAAGGGTTTTGGCAAGGTCTTTTAAATCATCGATATGTAAATCCTGAAAGCCAGTTACTAATGTGACTACTTTTCCCTTGCGCTGTTTGCGGTCAAGCTGAACACGTAAATCAAAACTAGAAGCAGCTAGTTCGTTATGCTCGGGTTCCGTTGAAGTTTCTTCAGCAGTCTCGCTTGGTACAGTTCCGAAAAGAGCACCAAGGCTTTCAAGACTGTTTAAAGATTTCGGTTTGTCTTTACCCATTTGGCACAATCACTTTTAAGGAGGCAGGATTGATTTTGATTTCCACGACCTGACCTAATTCGAAAGGATCACCATCTAAATGAGACACATCGTCTCTTTCTTGCGTGATTGTCATTTCCTTAAACTTGAACGTTTTGATGTACGGACTTTGATTCAAAGTTCCTTGAAAAAGACGGTAGAATAGGACGAAGTATTGGTAAAACGGAAAAGGATTGACAATTACGGCATCCAGCATTCCATCATCAACCAAGGCTTTTGGAGCTACAAGAGCATCATTACCGTACTGAGATGAATTTGCCATACTGATAAGGTGGGCTCTCCTTTCGAATTCTCGGCCGTCTGCCAAAATGGTGTAGGTCTGCAATTTATACCCCATTAAGAGTTTTAATCCAAGCAAAAAGTACTTGAAAAACCCTCGCAATTTTTGCCTGTGAAAAGCATCGGCAACAGCGGCATCAAATCCAACACCCGCCATGTTCATAAACGCTTCTCCGTTTGCCAGACCAGTATCAATTGTACGTGTATGAAATGCATTAATATTTAATACGGCACGCTTCATATTCAAAGGGATATTTAGCGACCGAGCTAAGCCATTTCCCGAACCAGAAGGAAGAATTCCAAGGGCAACATTTGTTCCGGCCAGTGTTTTGCCAACTTCATTTATCGAGCCATCACCTCCAGCAATAATCACCGCGCTGCAACCGTCATCAATTGCTTTATTGGTGAGCTCAATGGCATGGCGATGATGCTCAGTTTTAACTACTTCACATTCAAATTTATCAGTGTCCAAATGAGTTTCAATCATTCGCAGAGCCTTTTTTCGTCTTCCGCTACCTGAAACAGGATTTACTATTATCCGAATCTTCGTCTTCATTCTTTTGCCTTTGACCAAGACTCAACAGTCATTTTGTTCTCATTTAACGCTTTTGAATAGCCTTGGATAAACCCTTTCATATACTTTTCGCTTTCAGCGTAGTCGAAATTTTCATCTCGTGCAAGATTGTTTTGCAATAATTCATTGGCATTTACATCGAAGACAAAGTTGGTGTTTTCACCGTCAAAACAAACCAATTTCCCATTTCTGTACAGCTGATATTGGTCATGCTTAAAAGCGATTGCTGTGTGATCTACTGTGGAATCAAAAGCGTTGACTCCAAAACTGAAGTAGGGTTCATCATATCCCAAAAGGTCTAAAACAGTAGGCATAATATCAATTTGTTGCATAACCTGAGTTTGAACTTCAGTAAGCATTGAGTCTGACGGATGAAAAAATATGATTGGTATCCTGAGGGAACCCAATTTGGTTTGGAATTGTGCCTGTTCTGACAACGAAGTATGGTCTGCAGTAATGATAAAGAGTGTGTTGCTGTACCAGTTGGCTTTAGATGCTTTAATAAAGAATTCTTTCAGCGATTGATCTGCGTAGCCAACACTTTCATGTATTGGCAGCGTTCCCTTGGGAAAACGGTTCTGGTATTCTTGAGGAATGGTGTATGGATGATGGCTAGAAAGGGTGAATATTGTGCTGAAGAACGGTTTTTCGTAATCAGAAAATAAGTCAACCGCGTGGTTAAGCATGTAATGGTCAGATATGCCCCAAATTCCGTCATAATGTTTGTCAGGGAAAGGATAATCATCTCTGTCGTAGAACACGTTGTAGCCTGCTTGTCCACTAAACGATTCGAAGTTCATGGAGTTTTTATTCCCTCCGTGAAGAAATGAAGTGAAATAGCCTTGACCACCCAAAATATTTGCAAGGCTGTTAATGCTATTTCCTGCGTAGGGAGATGTGCTGTACGGTTCGTACATCAATGTGGGAATTGAAGATGCAATCGCGGCAATTCCCTCAATTGATCGATGACCGTTGGCAAAACCGTTATTGAAAACCGCGGAATGATTACTCAGGGAGTCAACAAATGGGGCGTATCCAACTTCAAGTCCGTTTAATGATTTAACATATTCACTCGCTAGACTTTCCACAATAATCACAACCACATTGCTGCCATTAGCACTTCCTGTCAACTCAGTTTCCTGATTTGGTCGTATCGGATTGAACTCAATTTTTTCATTATTCGGAAAATCATATCTGAGAAGGTCTGGCTTGCCAAGGGTTTTAATAATGGTGAATGGCGTGCTTAATACAACGGCACTCAGTTTTGCATTAGAGGTGTTGCCTGCGTTAATAATGGAAAGTGGAATAGGGTGGAAGCCACCTCTTGCTGCAATTATTAAGACAATAGCCGTAGGTATTAAGGCAAAACTCCTTTTCCACAAATTAGAATCATCATTACTGTCTTTGAATAACCGCTGCAACAACAGATACGCAAGTAGCATTATGACACTAAAAGCCACCAACAAATACCAAAAATGGCCAATCAGATTTGGTGCAATATTTACGATGTCACTGCTTAGAAAGGCAAATTCAAAAAGGTCATCTGTAGATCGTCTTGCTGTAAATTTGAAGAATTCTGCATCAGCACAATTCAGGAAATTCATTGCTCCCAGCATGGTAATGTAATACCATTTTGCAATTGAGGTCGAATATCCGCCTTTAAGGAAGGGAAGTGCTACGAAGAATAAACCAAGTAAATAGGCAATAGTAACTGCGTCAAACTCCGTCCCAAATAGGAAAGCATCTAACGTTTCGCTGAAAGATGCACCAAATTGTTCTCTTAGGTTGAGATAAAAGACAAGCCGTGTAGCTTGAAGAGAGAAGAACGAAATAAGCCAAGATCCAATGAACCTTTTCCAGAAAAAATGGGTCATTGAACCAGTCTAGGAAAGAAATCTTTAATTGTCTATTCGGTCAGCGAAAAGGACACAGTCTTCTTCGATAAGCTGTTGATTACCAAACAAAAATATTGAATAAAGAATGGTAAGATGGCCATCGTCATCAATATGACCCTCGCCTTTAAACGTTTTGGCTATACCTCTAACACTTAAGTTCTGCGTTGGAATGACTAAGAAGTTCTTGTCAATCAGAGCTTTAACAGTAATGCTATCTGGACCAAAGTTTAAAATTTTCACATCATCTTTCGCTTCGCGTAAATCGTCTTCAGCAATGGTCATATAGCGTGTTTGAGGAAATTCCATATTTGGCAAACTGTCTGGCCAATGAATATGAAGTGTAGTGTAAACACCTAGAAATTTGTTTCTCGCGTTAATACAAGAACCATCGTCTCTACCCGCATCGGGATTGTAATTGTCTGATCTTCGGTTTGTACAGCCTGTTTCCTCTTTGCAACCAGAAAGAAGAACGCTACTTGCCATAAAGCAAATTGTGCAAACAGGCATAACCCATCGTCCTATATTTTTGATTTGCAGCATTTTACTCAATGTCTTTTAGCCCATAAAGATTCATGAAAATAGTATCCAAAGTGGTAGTCAAATCCGGCAATGTGATTTCCTCAGTTCTGGTCATTTGAATTTCCAAAACCCGTCCATTGATATTTCCACTTCCCCAATAGGTATAAACTCCAATTGGCTGCCTGTTAATGTTAAAGTCATATGTTCCATTCAGAACACAGTCAAGCGTATTTACTGGTACGTCAAAATTACTATAGCCAATAATAAACTTGAGTTGGTCATCCTCAGTTTCGTCTGTAATAGTCACTCCAACTTGATCATAGGAAACGAGTACATTAGGTTCGTCTTCAATGGTGCCATAACCATCATATGTTCCAATAAATTTAAATCGTGTCGGAATACAGGTGTCGTCATCTTCTACAGCTTCAGAATCGTAGTTGTCTGCTGTGGGATTTGTGCACCCACGTTTTTTGTTGCAACTAGAGACTAGAACAACTCCAATTAAGCCAAATACAAGTATGAAAAGGTTTTTTTTCATGAGAAACACTGCTTAATCTTTGCAGAATTAATGGGTGAAAGTAACAAAATGTGATTTTAGCACAGATTTTTTAGGTTGATTGTAGTCTATTGTTTTTGGCATAATTCTAAACAATCGAGAATGACTTCCGTTCCACTTCTGCTATCTCTTATTCTGTACGAAATAGAAATAGCATCATCTTCTATATAAACTCCAGCACCTTCAATGGTTATCAAATTACCAACCGTTTGCACTTCTATTGTGATGTTCTCACCAAAAACAGAAGCTTCTACATCTCCCAAGGTATCTGCTAGGTTGGTTATTACAACGATGTATTCATTTTGGGTTGCCGTAATGCTTCTGAAATAATCTTCTGCAAAACAGTCAGAGCTGACCTGGAAATTGCCTAAGAATTTATCACGCGTAAGTATGCAAGACCCATCATTGATTACAGCTTCAGGGTCATAATTTTCTGCTTCAAAATCTGTGCACCCTTCATTTTTGCAACTACTAGCAAGAATTATGGTTAGGAAAAGCAAAGTAAATCTCAATCCTTATAGTATTAGTTTTGAGCGGCTTACGATAAAATTTGCGCTAGGTTACTGTTTATTGAGCCTTAGTACAGTAATAATTGTAAGTCTGAGGAACAGTTATGATAGATGGTGGAGTACTTCCATCCCACATTGGCACCTGAGTTACCATTTGAAAAGTAAAATTGACAGTGTCTGGCGCAACCCACATTCCAGTGCCAGAATAACTTCTGTCAAATGGAACACCAAAGAATGTTTCTACGGTTTGGTATTGTTCCATTGTAATATCAAATGCCGAAACAGAACCTTGAAGTACAAGGCTGCCATTTAAGTTCATGTTAAAATCATTACTTGCCGTGTTTGCTTCCGTGAGCTGAATCGTGCCTGCATCAACACTGTCATATAAAAGAATTACATCTGTGAAAAACCGGAAGTAAGTGTATTCGCCAATCATTTTATCTCTTGCGGGGATGCAAGTGCCGTCATCTTCCTCGGCACTTAGGTCATAGTTGTCAGCTGTAGTTTCTATACATCCTCGGTTTGGAGTACATGAGTGTAGAAAACAAGTTAGAAATATGATAGTAGAGAAGTAGACCAGTTTCATTTGAAATAATTATGACTCAAATATAATCAGTTTGGTTACGGAGAGCCATCATGATTTGACTTGGATTAAATAAAAACTATTTTTGTTGTCTTACTCATAAACTAATAAAACCGAGCAATGAAAAAAGTACTACTACTCTCTGTTATTGGGGGAATGTTTGCATTAGCCTCTTGTGGTGGCGGACCAAGCGCAGAAGAAAAAGCTGCCGCTGAACAGATGAAACAAGATTCTATTAAAGCTGCTGAGCAGTCAAAACTTGACGCAATGGCTGCTGAAGCTGCTGCTGCAGAAGCTGCTGCTTATGAAGCAGGTCAAGCGGCTGCTGAAACTGCTGAAGAAGCACCAGCTAAATCTCCGGAGAACATTATTGAAGGAAAAACTCAAGCTGCTGAAAACGCTGCTGAGAATATAATTGAAGGTAAGAAAGGAAAAGCTGAAGCTGAAAAAGCTGATGGACAGGATATGATCCAGAGAAAGAAAGGTAAGGCTAACTAAATTAGCTTTTAACGATAGAAATTTAAGGGGCCTTTCGGCCCCTTTTTTTGATGTGAATTTTGGGGCACCGAATACTGAAAAAACCGACAGTCTTGTACTAAAGTTAGTGTAAGCTTAATCGGCTGTCCATTCAGCTTTGATTGACCAAGAGTAATAGGCTCGTTTTTAACAGGATGCGCCTATAGTTACTGCCCAAGTAGATGAAATTGTACCACTTGTTGATTTTGCACACAAAAAAGGCGCTCCATTTGGAGCGCCTTTGGTTTAATACTGAATTGCTTCTTATTGCTTAACGCAAGTCATTGTACAATTGTCAACAGAACTTCCTGCAGTTACATTGTAAGTAATTGTAAGAACTTGTCCGCTAACAGTACCAGTTCCGCTGAAAGTACCTCCACCCACAGTTTGGCTAGCAAAAGTTACATTGTTTCCAGAAACTATACCGTTTACATTAACATCGAAATCGCCAAAGTTTGTAACGATGATTGAAGTAACACCTGTAGCAGAAGTAGTAACGGTTAGGGAGTAACTGAAATCACCAGAAGTACAACTTTCAGTTACATTATAAGTACCGATAAACTCCGCTCTTTCTTCTGTATCGCAGTTAGTTCCTTCGTATCCATCATCGCAAATGCAAGCACCATCTAAGCAAGTACCGGAAATACCGCAATTAACATCTTTACAAGCATCGGTAGTACAAGATACCATACCAATTGTAGCTACTGCAGCTACACCTAAAATTTGAAGAATTCTGTTTTTCATTTTTTGTTCTGTTTAGTTTTTGATTGAACGTGAACAAATGTAGGAAAATACATAGTTGCAATGATTACCCAAATTGACTTTGTTAAACAGTGATTGTGAACAAGTTCATTTTAAGGTGTACAGACGATACTGCAATTCAGAGAATCCGCTTGGTTAGAAATAAGGTTGTAATCAATATTTACGATAGAATCCGTCATTAGCCCGGAGCCCCAAATGGTGTCCCCACTGTGAACCTGTCTTTCAATAATCAGATTTAAACCGTCTACTAGTGCAACAACAGAGTGGTCAAAGTCTCCAAAATTTGTAATAGTTAGTTCGTTTCCAAGCACGGATTCTGCATTCATGGTAACCCCATAAGAGAAGTCGCCTAGGCTGCAAGATTCGCTTACGTTATAATCGTTTACGAATGCTAACCTCTGCTCCGTTTCGCAGTTATATCCTTCAAATCCATCTGAGCAAAGACATTCACCAGATTCGCAAACCCCATTGTTTAGACAAACCACATCTTCGCAAGCGTTATCTGGTCGGCAAGCAGAAAGGATAATGCAAAAAATGGCAAGAGGTATTAAAAGGCGATTCATTGAACGGTAGATTGGTTTAGTAACAAATGTATATCAAGTTTAGTTTGTGGAAATCGATTGAGAAATGGTATTTCTTAAGCATGGCCTTTTTCTACATTTGGGCGCATCAATTATAACTATGGAATTTAAGAAGGGAAGATTATCAGACCAGCAGCTGCTAGAACTTTATACAAAGCTCCTAAAGCCGCGATTAATTGAGGAGAAAATGCTGGTGCTTTTGCGTCAAGGGAAAATTAGTAAGTGGTTTTCTGGAATTGGCCAAGAGGCAATTTCCGTGGGGCTAACCGCAGCATTGGATGCTGATGAATTCATCCTTCCAATGCATCGAAACTTAGGTGTATTCACTGGGAGAGGAATAGAGTTACATCGTTTGTTCTCCCAATTTCAAGGTAAAGCTGGTGGGTTTACCAAAGGACGAGACCGTAGCTTCCACTTCGGCTCGCAAGAGCACCACATTATAGGCATGATTTCTCATCTAGGACCACAGTTGGGTGTAGCAGATGGAATTGCCTTGGCAGAAAAACTTGAGAATAACGGTAAGGTAACAGCAGTATTTACTGGTGATGGTGGCGCAAGTCAGGGAGATTTTCATGAAAGCATAAATGTTGCTGCGGTTTGGGATTTGCCTGTCATTTTTATTGTGGAGAACAATGGGTATGGGCTCAGCACGCCAAGCAGCGAGCAATTTAGATGCAAGCAGTTTATTGATAAAGCAATAGGTTATGGAATTGAAGCTGTTCAGGTTGATGGAAACAACATTCTAGAGGTTTATGAAGCCGTTGGTAAGATCAAAAAGGACATCGCAAAAAATCCTCGTCCAATTCTCTTAGAGTGCCTTACATTTAGAATGCGAGGGCATGAAGAGGCTTCAGGAACCAAGTACGTTCCTGAAGAGCTGATGGATATGTGGGGCAAAAAAGACCCTGTTAATAATTTTGAGGGTTACCTTAAAAAGGAAGGGATTCTGTCGGATGAGTTTGAAACCAAGTTAAGAGCTGAAATTAAAGCGGAAATTATAGCTGGGTTAGATGTCGCTTATGCAGAAGAAGAAATAAGTTCAACCTCAGAAAATGAACTAGCAGATGTTTACCAAACACACACACACCAAAATTTAGCACCCTCGGATACTAAAAAGGAAATGCGTTTGGTTGATGCCATTTCTGATGGATTACGGGAGGCGATGAAAAAGCATCCTGACCTTATTCTTATGGGACAGGATATAGCCGATTATGGTGGGGTTTTCAAGATTACAGAAGGATTTATGGAGGAGTTCGGTAGAGATCGAGTTCGGAATACCCCTCTTTGCGAATCTGCAATTGTAGGAACCGCTTTGGGCCTTTCTATTAAAGGCCGAAAGGCTATGATGGAGATGCAGTTTGCCGATTTTGTAACCTGCGGTTTCAATCAAATCATCAACAACTTGGCTAAGTCGCATTACAGATGGGAGCAAAATGCTGACGTAGTTGTGCGAATGCCCACCGGAGCTGGAGTAGGAGCGGGACCTTATCATTCACAAAGTAATGAAGCCTGGTTTGTTCACACTCCGGGTCTAAAAGTGGTTTACCCCGCTTTTCCAGCTGATGCAAAAGGCCTGTTGATTTCTTCATTTGAAGATCCTAATCCAGTTATGTTTTTCGAACAGAAGTCACTTTATAGAAGTTTTAGAGAAGATGTACCCGAAGGTTATTATAACATAGAAATTGGCAAGGCAAACTTGCTTCGTTCTGGTAACGCTTGCAGTATAATTACCTACGGAATTGGTGTGCATTGGGCAATGGAGTTTTTGGATGACAACCCAGACATTTCTGCTGATTTATTGGATTTGAGAACGCTACTTCCGTTCGATAAGGAAGCCATCTTGGAAACGGTAAAGAAAACAGGCCGAGTAATTGTCTTGCACGAAGACACAGTTACTGGTGGATTGGCTTCGGAATTATCAGCGTTTATAACTGAGAATGCTTTCAAGGATTTAGATGCTCCCGTAATGAGAAGTGCGAGCTTGGATACGCCTGTTCCTTTTGCTGGTAAATTAGAGTGGGAGTTCTTACCCAAGAAACGGTTTGCAGATCAGGTAAAGGATTTAATTATCTTCTGAAAGGAGCTCTTTTAAACGATATAAGGCTTTTTGGTTCTTCTCGTTGTAGGCAGATTTTTGAATAATATGTTTCTCTTTAGTGGTCAGGTGCCAACTTAGAGAGATGTCTGCAACCTCTGGACGAATAAGTTCTAAATCGATAACCTCCAAATCAGCTTTAACCCAATCTTGAGCGTACACAATCAAGTCATCATTCGTATAATCTTGCATGGTAAATAGATTATCGTAAATATGCCCCAGTGGGTTGGTCATCAAGTTGAATAGAGATCTAGGCTGACTTTCTGCAACAGGATCAATTTTTCTACCGTCTCTAATCTGTAAAATCACTACTCCAGAGGTGTTTTTAGCTACCCAACCTCTAATAGCGTACAAATGCTTTAAGGCAGTTGAGATTCCATAAGTATCTCTAAAACCAGCATCCATAACTTGTATTTTAGGTTCTGATGGCAACGTTACTTGTGGCGATATATAAGGGAACGTTGCGTTCATTCTAAGCACAGAAGTGAACCAAACATTATCTGCATCTTGGTTTTTGAAAAGTCTTCTAAATTCAACACCTGATTGTAATGTTTGCCCTTTGAACAAACTCGGGTGGTTAAAAGTTAAGTGACTAACAGGTTGAGAACTGATATAGAGTGACCGGGCATCGTTAATAATACTAGGGGAGAAGAACATCATTGGAATTGTGGCATCAAATTCAGGCCCTGCATAATCCCCTAAGCGCTTGTCAATAAAACCTAAAGTGTTTTGGTTAAACTGTTTTTCTAAAGCGTAACCTCTGTCTTTGGAGTAGATGTAAGTTCCATCCCTAAATTTCTGGAATCGAATAAACCAATCGTTTACCGCTAAAGATGTTCCTATTGGGTTCAAAACATCCATTCCCACTCTGTCTACATATTCTTGACTGTTTAGGTCAATACTGGTATCCGATAATGCCCGTAGATAGAGCTCTCTGCGATAAGCTAAGCCAAACATTCCGCCTGAAGCGCCACACATAAGTTGGGTGTGCTTCATCAGTTCGCCATTAGTAAGACTATCGGCAACTTGCATAGCTTTATATGACCATAATGCAGATCTAGCCCCACCTCCTGTTACACAAACCAAAACCAATTTCGGTTTGTCTCTACGCCTTCTAATATTCTTCTCTTTCCATTTCTTGAGAATCTCGTAATGATGATTGAGGCCCTTCTCATAAATGGTAAAATTCTGCTGGACGTTTTCCAGAGAATCGAGATGATACACAGCAGGAGCAGCGTCATAGTTAAGACCATAAGCTCGATTCTCGTAAAGTAAAATATCATTCTGAACTAAGAAGTGAACACCGATGACCGCGGCTAGTAGAAAAATGGTTGACCAGCCACGAAGTGCAGTATGAATAGCACTTGTAACCATTAGAACCATTGTACATGTGATGAAAATGACCGCTCCGGCAGGTATGGTTAATTCTGGGGTTTCACGGTATGCGCCTAGTACAAGGAATGCGACAATAATCACTATTTCAAAAACGGCCGCAATCATGTGGTTCTGTTGAAAAACCTTCTGCACCATAGTTTTGTCGTAATGATTAGAGTCTCGTGTAAGCCCTACTTTAAACCAATTGACCATGTAGGTTACAACTTTCCATTCGTGATCATTCTCTGATCTGATTTTCACCTTTCTCCACTCCAAGTTTTTCTTCAGTAAAACTTGAATTGGTTTGTTGCTTTTAGCCGGCTGAGATTCTGAATCGTCTATGCCAAATACCTTGAATATATTTTGGCTTAGCGCCAAGAAATATGTGTGCCCAGGAATCATAAATAGAAAAATACCAGCTATAAAACCAGCTATATCCCATGCAATTAAACCACCAGCTTCTAACTCGTTTTCAAGCAGGAAAAGCTCATTTTGGTATTGGAATTCAATAATTTTATAAATGTAAATGGCCAAGAAGATGGCGGGAATTATTGAGTTGTTGAGGGAGTATTTAAAGAATGGCTTATTGACAGTTGCCAAAAACGGAAAACGATATGCGTTTTGGATGTAACTAGAAATATGGTACGCCATCAAGAATCCTCCGAAAGAAAATCCGAGAATTAGAAAAGACCAAAAATCAACGCGTCCCATGTACTCAGGATCCCAGAATAGGTAGGGGACACCGTAGCCCTGACCAATATATCCGGAGACAAAAGCACCCAAAACAACCCAGAAAAAAAGCAGGATGTAGTTCTTCTTGAGATGTAGAATAACTAACCGAAACGGGAAGAAGTACAGCGTTCGCTGAATAATCTGACTATTCCAGATTTTTTTTAAAAATGCCACGATGTCAATTTAGCCATATGTGTACAAAAAGGTGCATCCTAATTTGACAGAACGCACCTTTTCGATTGAAGTTACCCGAAGGTCGAATATTCTAAGCTTTAATCACAGTTCTAGTGAAAATATTCTCACCTACAGTCATTTTCATTAGGTATGTCCCTTTCATAAGGTTTGATGCCTCAACATTTAAATAATGCAGACCGATGCCTAATTTCTCTGAGTCAACTGTGGTGACTAACGACCCTTTCATGTCATATAATTCAATAGCTACATTTTGCTGTGTGAACAAATAGGTTTTTACAATGAAGTTATCTCTAAAGGGGTTTGGATAGGTTCCTATTACAGCCGCTACCAATTCTACATCCGAAACACTATTCGGTTCTAAGTAGCATGTATGAGGTGGAAGTGAAATTGGCATTTCAGCCCTCGGTGAGGAGGCGGAATTTCCTTCAGTTAATTCTCTAGTGCTATCCGCTGTGTACCAAAACGGACCAGCAGTTTGACTGAGGTCATTCGGGTCTTCATTGTTCCCTGTCCAGTTAAAGTCAACCTGAACTCGTTCTTGATTGATATCTAAAATGTAATAGCCGTGACCAACAAGTTCGGCATACTTAATATGCGGGTTTGCTGCAGTAATAATTGCACTAGGAACCGAAAAAGGCGAGTTCATGGTTGTAATGCTGCTACATACAAATTCAACACCAACTTTGTCCGAACCTTTCTCTAAGTTAGTGGCCCATGCTGTGTGAATATCTCCGGTAAGTACTACAAGGTTTTCAATGTTATTTACAAGAACCGAATCGTAGAAATTCTCCCTTTCCCAACGGTATCCATTCCAAGAATCTTCACTCGCTGGCGGAATGCCTAAAAATGGAATTTCCAACGAGCCCATCATCACTTGCTGCCCCAAAACCTTCCATTGTGCCGTTGAGTTAGACATCTCGTTGGTTAGCCAACCTAACTGCTCTTCGCCCATAATATGTCGGTCCGCATCGTCTATTGCATTAGCGTCTTGCTCATCCCTGCCAATAATGCGCGTATCAGCCATAAACAGGTCCACCAAATCTCCCCAAGGTTGTGTGCGGTAAATTTGAATGCTATCGTTCAAATTTGGAGCTCGGAAAGGAATCCACTCATGATAAGCTCTAGCTGCAAAGGCTTTTCGGTCTTCCCAAGTTCCATCTCCTGGTTCATCATGAGCCTCAGCACCTCCAAGCCATGAGTTGTTGGCTAATTCGTGATCATCCCAAACATTAATAAACGGATACATCTGATGGATGCAACGGAGGTCTTGATCCAACCTATACTGAGAATAGCGTTGACGATAATCGTCCAATTCAGTGACTCTTGATGAAGGCTCGTGAGGTCGGCCAATTGTTCCTTCAGAATCATTTTCGTAGATATAATCACCTAAGTGAATAACTGCATCAACATCGTTGCGCTCTACAATCTTTCGATATCCGTGAAAGTATCCATCCACATAATCAGAACAGGAAACCACTGCGAAACGAAGAGAGTCAACCATTCCTACAGGAGCTGTTCTGGTTCTTCCAACCAAAGAGTAATCTCCATTGTATTCAAACCTGTAGTAGTACCACATGTTAGGAGTAAGACCTGTTACATCAACCTTTACCGTCCAGTCGCGGTTAGATTGTGTGACCATATCGCCACTTTGAACAACGTTAGAAAAACCAGTATCCGCTGCAACTTCCCAGTTAACCGAAACGGGGTCACCTGTTGCATCGGGTGTGTATCTGGTCCAGATTATTACTCTGTCTGAAAGCGGGTCTCCTGAGGCAACACCATGATAAAAGGGTGCTAAGGCTGGGTCAACATCGCTACGTTGTGCAATATCGTTTTGTCCAACGGAATGGGAAATCGTGAAAAAGAAAAACGTAAGGAAAAATATGTGTTTCATAGTGGGGATTTGATTCCCTGAAAGTAGGAAACTGAAACGAGGGTTTACGTGTTTGAGAAATACTTAAAGCTGATCAACTATCTGTCTACAAATATCTTCCCAATTAAGTGATTTTTGAGCTTTTGATTTAGGTCTACCATTCAAAGAAATGATGATGATTTTTTTATCTGTATTGATGTAAATATGCTGTTTGTAAAGACCAATTGCCAAATAATCGTTGTAGTCTTTGTAACCAATGTACCAGCAGTTGTGGTATCCAAATGTTCCGCCTTCGGTCGTGTCTCGCGATAGCGTAGAATTAATCCAATCTTCGTTCAGCAATTGTTCTCCTTGCCAGTTGCCTTTTTTGAGGTAGAATCGTCCAAATTTGGCGTAATCTAAAGCAGTGGCTTGCAAACAGCAATATGGCTTGATACGTTCTCCTTTATCTGCTGACCAACGTGCATTACTTTCCATTCCCAGAGGTAGCCAAAGCTTTGCTGTCATATATCTGTCAAGCGGAGCGCCTGTGAGCTTTTCGAGTAATTGGCCCAGAATCCAAACATTCATATTCATATATGCCTGCTTTGTGCCTGGTTCATGGGTAAACTTGATGTACTTGTTGGCCCGCTTCAGGTTCTTGCCATAATATAGTAGTGCATCTACAGTTAAGGAATGTTCTATACCTGAAGTGTGATTGAGTAGGTGCTTGATTTTTATTCTGCCATATCTTTTGTCATCGCAAATTCCAGGCAAGTAATCTGCTATTAAATCGTTCATAGACTTTATCAGTCCATCTTGTACGGCAAAGCCAACCAACGCAGAGGTAAATGATTTGGCTACCGAAAAGGAAGGATGGAGCCTTTCCGATTCATTTTCATCATAATGCGAGTATAAAACAGAATCGTTTCTAATAATGATCAGCGCCTGATTAGGATGCGCTTCAACCAATTCATCCAAGGTTCTCCATACGGGCACAGCTGCTGGAGACCAATCGTTTAACCCAATTTGGTTACCTAAATTATTTACTTCAGACTGATGAAAACGGAAAGGCGTTTTTGGTGCTTTAATCTCATGTGCATGCAACCATTTGTGATCCTTCAAATCTGGATGCATGTACACAAGTCCACGAATTGGAAGTGCACAGCCCACAACAGTTAAAGCAATCATAAAAAGTAGAGGTTTGGTTAGCTTCATTTAAGATAAACCGAAACTAAATCAAAACAAGCCTCCGTACTCAGAATCCAACGTATTTGAAAAATTTTTTCTTCAATTTCTAAGCTTTTCAAGACTGCTGTTATAGTAGAATCACCTAAAGTGAGTAATGGACTGTCGGCTTTTTGAAAATAAGTTGCTTGTGACGAACCATCAAACAGTTGAATCCTGTTTTTGTCATAATCCGCACCATCGCACATTTTCTCGATTGCCATAAAATGGAGCTGAGTCATCATTTTCTTTCCATTAGTAATGTTTGACTTCAATGGTCTTGCCTAAATCGTTGTAGTAATTACTCGATTTACGCTAAGACTGAAAAGTTTTTC
>JBLHEU010000044.1:0-18502 GCA_047614525.1 Bacteroidia bacterium
CAAATCCCCACCCCTTAATATATTTCAATCTGTACGAATCGTAATACATCCTCAAGTTGGCCGCTCCACCAGTGGTTAGAGACAAGAATATATTGTCATCGCTGGCCAGTAAAAGCTCCTGACCTGGCAATTGAAGATCGCGCTGAAACTCTACCGATAAACTATGGTAGGGCCTTCTTTTAAAGTAATAGGTTCCGCCAGCACCAAACTTCAATCTTTTATCCTTTCTGTCATCCAAACCATAAGCTACGTAGGTGTGTAGTCTGAATTTTTCACTCAACTTTTTGTTGGTTCTAATGGAAAACCTAAAACGCCATTTCTCAACTGGGTTTACACTCACTAGGTTCCAAAGTGGACCAATGTCCACAGGTCCAACTTCGTAAAAACCTGATATGAGCAGAAACAAAAGATTCATTGTACGCTTAAAGGCTGGCAATTCCTTCATCTCCTTGGTCATATTATAAACTCCCTGCTCATTTTTATTGAGCTCTTCATGACGTGCTTCAACCCAAAATTCGTCTCCTTTCTCTTTGGCATCGTCCATGACCAGAAACCGCTCTGACATTAACCAAATAGAATCTGGCGCAGGCTCATTGACTTTAATGTCTCCGTATGTCACGGTCTTCTTGCCATACATTCCCATGCTATTTGTAAGCAGGTTGTAATCAATGGTCATTTGATCCTTAATGATGTGCCATTTTAGCTTATCTGTGTAGTCAAACTCTTGTAAAATTTGAACCGCACTCACGAAGTTGATATTCGCACTACGAGTAATATTCATTTTCACCTTTTTTACTGCGTAAGATGAATCCAATGCAATCCATAAATCGCCTCTAAAAGCTAAATCGGCAGAGTTTCTTGGTTGGAAAGCGAGTTGTACGCATTGCGTACCACTCATTTCCATCGTATCTAAAATGAAGTACTTGTAGCTAACGGGCGCTATGTCTGAAATTGGGCTTTTGAACTGCTTTTCCATCAGCAGAATGGTATTATCATAGATATCAATATCCTGATAAATCTTCTCCATGAAGTAGTCTATCCCCTCTTCATCCATAAAATCCTCAAAACCCACCGTTTTAAGACCGTACGTAATTTCCTTTTCGGTTTTTGGGTTTTTGCGCATATAAATCTGCGACTTTGTTTCCGTTAGATATAGTGGCAGATAGGGCTTTCCATTTACCTCAGAAGTATCAACATACTCCCACATAAAAGAAAACTTCTTAAATGCCTTACTATCCATAAACTTCTCGGTAATGTTGTTCAGATCTAGCTGCAGCTTTTCATACTTGTCAAACTGATAATGATCAAAGCCTTCTTTCCGGTTATTTTCTCGGTTGGCAACAACCTTTTTTATTAGAGTAACAGCAGGGTTTTCCTTGTTTTTGTACCTTCCTCTGTTGGCCTTCACGGTAACCTCTTCAAGCCTAATCTGACTTGGTTCTAGGTTAAAATCAATGGTATTGTTCTCACCTTGAACCACTGCTTTTTCCATAAGCTGATACCCCATAAACGAAGCCATTACCTTATCTGAGCCCCATTTAGTATCCATCTGATACTTGCCATTAAAATCGGTAGTGGTACCTACGCTTTTACCCACAAAGGCAACGTTTACAAAAGGGAGCGGATCCCCAGTTTGAGCATCTGTAATAACGCCTTTAACCTTGGTTTTTTCTTGACCGAGAACTTGCCCGGAAATGAGAATAATTAGCGCAAAAAGAAAATATCTAAAACTCATCATCAATCCGTCTGCGCTTCTTTCATCTAAACTCAAATATCGTTATTTGCCTTAGCTTGGTTTCTCAAAACCAATGCCGAAACCCAAATACTTACTTCATACAACAACATTAGCGGGAAGAATACTAATACTTGGCTTGACACATCTGGTGGTGTAATTACAGCCGCTAATACCAATACACCAACTACAGCGTGTCTTCGATATTGTCTTAATGAATCTGGTGTAACCACGCCAATCTTGGTTAAGAAATACATAAAAATAGGCAGCTCAAACACCAATCCACTAGCCAAGACAAGCGTTGATATTGTGCTGAAATAACTATTCAAATCAATCTGATTTGTTACCATATCACTTACATGGTATCCCCCCAAAAAATTAACCGAGAGTGGTGCAATAATGTAGTAACCGAACGAAACGCCTAAAGCAAAAAGCATGGAAGTGTAGAAGACCATTCCGGTTGCATACTTCTGCTCGGTTTTATGCAAACCGGGCCTAATAAACCTCCATACTTCGAAAATAATGTACGGAAACGCAGCTATGAACCCGACAATAATAGACACCACAATATGTGTGGTAAACTGCCCAGCCATACTGATATTAATAAGCTCAAAAGGAATATCGGTAATACAGAGTAAATCGCTTAAACCGAATTTCTCTGAAGCTCTGCACAGCATTCTATACGTCCAGAAATCGCCTTTTTTAGGTCCTAGTAGTAAGGTGTCGAATATGAATGATTTGGCAATAAATGCTGTAGCCGCGAAAACAAATATGCTCGCCACCGAACGGACTAAATGCCAGCGCAGAACTTCTAAATGTTCTAAAAAGGACATCTCGCCTTCTTCAGGCACATCATCGGAATGAACGTCATTACTCATGGGCTGCAAATGTAATGTGCGTCAAGCACTATAATGGTCGCAAACTTTCTATTTTGCTAACCACCAAAAAAACAAGTGTCCAAGTTCAAGTCCTTCGGTGTTTTTAGTGTTGCCGTGCTGCTATTTATCGCGGTGGTGGTTTATACGTTTAGAGAAGTGAACGTTCTTCAACTTATTTCAGAAGTCTCAATAGCAAACCTGCTCGAGGTAATATTTCTAGGTCTAATCTTTAGAAGCACGTTTGGAGTAATAATGTGGGTCGGGTTTTGCCTTCAGTACAATCTAAAAATGCGATTGTCTGAAATCATTTTTCTACCGATGATGATGCACCTCTTTACCTATATAATTCCATTCAAAGGCGGAATACTCTTTCAGGTTTTCTACAGCAAACATAAATACGGTCTAGATCTGAGTAAAGGTTTCTCACTTGGTGTGATGATATTTCTTATAACCGTTGTGCTGGCAGCAGTTTTGGGCTTAATCCTTCTTTATACGCTTCCTGTTTATTCTCCAGAATTAGAAGCGGGGCTTTGGTTTATGGGGTTATCTGTAATTGGGCTGATGTTCTTGCTCAAGTTTATCCCAACCACTCAGGTTAAGAATGAAGGGGTGTTATCCAAATTGAGAGGTTTTCTAATCAATGTTCGCATTCAGTTAGTTGGTCAGTTGAGAAACCCAAAGCTTTCAATTGCATTATTAGTTACAACTATCATATCCACGTTAGTGCAAACATTGTGGTTTTGGGAAATTGGCGAAATGCTAGGTACTACCTCTGAATTTGCTCCAATACTCTTAATCGTTTTGGTGTTGCGGGTAATTTTGCTTTTCAGATTTGTGCCCGGTAACCTGGGATTACAAGAAATAATGATTGCCGCAGTTTTTGCGGCTGCTGGTTTTGAAATTGAAGAAGGGTTACTCGTTGGATTAGTAAACAGGCTAATTGCTGTTTTTTGGACTGCCGCATTAGGCTTGCCCGCATTATATTCGAACCTGAAATATTTTGACTCTTTTTCTATTCGAGGATTAATCAACAAAGTGGCGCAACCCAACACATGAAAATGAACTCAAAATCTTTTGCCAGCTCAATTGCCGCATTTCTTATCGTGGCTCTTACCGCTGTTTACTGGAATCATTTTGATAACGGTTTTCATTTCGATGACACCCATACCATCGTCAATAATGGCTATATAAAAGATATCGGCAACATTCCTTTATTTTTCCAAGACGCACAAACCACGAGTAGTCTTCCAACAAATCAGGCCTACCGCCCGATGATTACCAGCCTTAACGCCATTGATTTTTGGATTGCTGGATCCTTAAACCCGAACGTTTTTCATTGGCACATTTACTTGGAGTTTTTGCTGCTACTTGGATTACTTTTCCTTTTCATGTTGAAGCTGTTTGAAAAAGCAGACGGCAAAAAACATTACTTGCTTGCTGTACTTGGAGCTGGCTTTTTTGCTTTTCATACAGCAACAGCAGAAACAATCAACTATATCATCGCAAGGTCCGATGGGTTTTCGACTTTGATGGTGCTAATTTCAGCCATCGTCTATGTTAACGGTACAGGTTGGAAAAAGCAACTTGCCCTAATTCCATTCATAATTGGTTGTCTTGCAAAACCAACCACACTCATGTTGGCACCTATTCTTTTCCTTTGGGACCTACTCCTTGAAAACCCATCCTTTTTCGTGAAAAATGAAAAAGCCAAGGTTGTACCCAAAGTAGTTTCTTCTTTAAAGGGTACCATTTCCTTCTTTATGATTGGCGCAGGAATGTACTTTTTCACACGCTCTATGTTTTCAGACAGCTGGAAACCAAGTGATGTAAATACCATGGAATACCTCAATACCCAACCTTACATGTTCTGGGTTTACATAAAGACTTTTATACTCCCTACAGGACTTACAGCCGACACCGACCTTAAGCTCATAAAAGAAATGTTCTCGCTTCAGGTAGTGCAAGGTCTCTTGGTAATATTCATAACTCTAGGGTTTGCATTTAAGTCCGCCTTTAACAGGAAGACACTACCTATTGCATTCGGAATTTTCTGGTTTTATATGGCATTAATTCCAAGTTCCAGTGTTGTTCCATTGGCCGAAGTAATGAACCACCACCGAACCTTCTTTCCTTATATGGGATTAGTTATGGCAGCAAGTTGGGCTGGATACTTGGGACTAAAAAAGATTATTTCCAAAACCCCATCACTTTTAGCAAAAGGAGTGATAGCCATTTGTTTATTTGGTGTGTTTGGAGCACATGCTTATGGCACATTTCAAAGAAACCAGGTATGGGATAACGATGTCACTCTTTGGAAAGATGTTACTGTTAAAAGTCCGGAAAACGGTAGGGGTTTAATGAATTTTGGGCTAACCGAAATGCGTGCTGGAAAAATGGAATCCGCCATTTCATATTTCGAAAAAGCACTCAATACTAGCTACGGGAATCATCCATATCTGTATGTTAATATTGGAATTGCCAAGAATTCCCTTGCCATTAAAAACAAAGACCAAGCGTTGTTCACCGAGGCCGAAATGTATTTGAAGCAAGCGGTTAATATGGGGCCCGGCTATCCTGATTGCCATTACTTCTATGCGAATTGGCTTAAAAATAACGACAAACGCGATGAGGCGATAAACCATCTAAATCGTGCGTTGGAATTAAGTCCCGCTCATCAGCAAGCAAGAACGCTTCTTGCTACCTTAACTAAATCCTCAGAAGAAACTCTTAAAAAAGCGGAGGAAAATGCTGCTAAACTGAATACACCAGAAGCTTACCTAGAATTGAGTTTGAAATACTACAATCATGGTAAATATGAATTTTGCATTAAATCATGCAATATGGCCCTCAATCTAAAACCAGGGTATGCAGAAGCGTACAACAATATTTGCAGCGCCTACAACAAACTAGGACAGTTTGAAAAAGCAATTAAAGCTTGTGAACGAGCATTGAAAGTTAAACCTGATTATGCATTGGCAAAAGGCAACCAAAATTGGGCAAAGAAGCAGATAGAGAAGGTTCAATAACCGTAAACGGCCATTTCTGCCCCACATATTCGTTCGAAGTGCTTTTTATTCTCCGTACTCCAATCAGAATACTTCGGAAAAGTATATGTGGGAGTTGAATTATAAACCATATCCATTTCAGATTTCCACACAGTAGAATCCACATCCAAATTTAAATAAGTCAGAACGTTTTCATCGAAGTAGTCAAAATCGTTTCTAAGGGTTTCAAACTTAATTGTGTGTCCCACCGTCTTACGAATGAGCTGATTATCGGAAGCCCAAAGCCAGCAAAGCTTTTCGAAACGTGACATATTTGGCCAATCTTCCGCGTAGGGGTCATCTTTTGCTGGAAATATTACCTGGTCCATTGGGTCCTTTTTCCCAAGAAGTTCCCTAGACATTAATGAACGTAGTACGTTTCTTGGATCTCTGACAATTTGAAACTGTTTCGCTTCTGGCAAAACTAATTTCGTGGCTTGACAATGCCTTCTTAAAAAAGGATTAATCTCACCATAAGTATCAAAGCTCAGGTCTTTCGTTCGGTAGTAAATCTCAGCCAATCTATAGTCTTGAATATACTTTTCGGCCTCAGAGTTAGAATGAATAGCCTTAGCGTAATACCAGTAATCATTTACGTTTGCCTCATGCTGAATTAAAGCTCGTTTTGCATGCCTATTTAGAAAATCTGCCAAGAAAGTTGTTCCACTTCTAAAAACACCATAACCAAAAAACAAGTTCTTAGAGTCTAACCATTGCGAAATGACTTCTCTATCTAACTGGCTTTGTTTAGAAATTGAGGAAAAATGAGATTCGGCTTTTAATTTTAGGATAGACCTTGTGAAATAACTGAAGCCTGGGATGTAAATATCGTTATGCCGATATACGTCCATCAACCGAGTGTACAGCCGCTTTTTTACCTGCTGGTCTTCCTTAGTCATTTACACTATCCTTCCGAATCTGAGATAACTGCTCAGCAAGTAATCCTAGGAGAAAAAACAGAATGCCTGTGGTAAACCCAAGCATAGCTCCTGTACTAACACCTCGGCCTTTCAGCGCAATAGGGATTCCCCAAACCAACGCAGCAACAATGCTTAAACATGCTATCGGAAAAAACACACGCATAGGGTTGAAAAGAATAACGATGTTCAGTATCTCTTTCACCGTTTCAATAGCGGTTAAAGTACTGATAGTACTAACCCCTGCTTTCCTTGGCTTAATATTAATGGGTTGTTCTAAAACCAAGTGGCGCTTACTGATGAACACCATGGCTATAATATCACTGAACGCCATGTGATCTGGGCACAATCGAATGTACTTCTTAGCCAACTCAGTGTCATAAATCTTCATTCCAGAATTAATATCATCGATATGAATTGGTAACAACATTTTAGCAAACATTCTTATCACACCTTTTCCAATACCTCTATATATGGATGCATCCTTGTGAGCCATCCTGCTACCCACCACCATGTCTGCATCTTCCTTGATGATAGTTGCATGCAAAGCAAGCACATCTGCCAGATCGTGCTGACCATCTGCATCTATGGTAATCGAGTACGCGGTATCCGAATTTCTAATACCCGTTTTAATTGCTCCACCATAACCCCGATTAACCTTGTGATTATAAAACTTAAAGTTTTCCGAACCTTCAAAACTTTCGAGGACTAAGCGTGTTGCATCCTTAGACCCATCATTTATGACAACTAATTGCATGCCATTCATTTTAACAAACGCCAACAACTCCGGTAAAAGAATCTTTAAAGATTCTTCCTCATTATAAGCTGGTATTACTACTGATAAATCACTCATTGTTTGGGTCTAAAGAGCCTTTTTACATTTTTTGAAGAAAATGGTTCCATCAAAGTCAAAGTGCGTTGAAGAACACAATAACCATAAATGTAACCGTTAGTTGATTTAACTTATTGAATGTGCCTTATTTTTTTGGACGCATTCGCAGCCCCAAAATGACGTTTAATCGAGGATATATTGAAGTTGGGATAATTAAGAAAAAAAAGAGGGTTGCAAGGGAAATCAAATCCCTATCTTTAAAAAACACGTTAAAAAATTGAATGAGTACAGAAGTTGAGATTGACCTTAAAGAAGCGTTAAAAACGTATTTCGGGTTCAACAAGTTTAAAGGAGACCAAGAGAAGATTATCAAGAACGTTCTTGATGGTAAAGACACGTTTGTAATCATGCCTACCGGTGGCGGCAAATCAATGTGTTATCAATTACCAGCATTACTTTCCCCTGGCACAGCCATAATTGTGTCACCGCTTATCGCGTTGATGAAAAATCAGGTTGATGCTATCAGAAGTTTTGCTTCTGAAGATGGTGTAGCTCACTATCTTAACTCCTCGCTTAATAAGGGTGAGGCAGAAAAGGTAAGAAGCGACATCAAGTCTGGCATTACCAAGTTGGTTTATGTGGCGCCAGAATCGTTGAATAAGCAAGAGAATATCGACTTCTTTAAAGGCATAAATATTTCTTTGGTTGCTATTGACGAAGCGCATTGCATCTCTGAATGGGGACATGATTTTAGGCCAGAATATCGGAAGCTAAGACCAATGATTGAAGCAATTAGCGATGTTCCTGTAATGGCCTTAACTGCAACAGCAACACCAAAGGTTCAGCAAGACATTCAGAAAAACTTAGGCATGACAGATGCTGGAGTTTATAAATCGTCTTTCAACCGCGACAATCTCTACTACGAAATTCTTCCCAAGACTAAGAATATTGCTCGCGACTTAATCAAATTCGTCAAGCAACATGAAGGTAAGTCTGGGATTGTCTATTGCCTTAGCAGAAAGAAGGTGGAAGAAATTGCCGAAACTCTCCAAGTAAACGGCATCAAGGCTTTACCATATCATGCGGGTTTAGATGCTGGAACGAGAGCTAAAAATCAAGATGCATTTTTGATGGAAGATGCAGATGTAATTTGCGCTACTATTGCGTTTGGGATGGGAATTGACAAACCAGATGTTCGGTTTGTTGTTCACCATGATATTCCCAAAAGCTTAGAAGGTTATTATCAAGAAACTGGACGAGCAGGACGGGATGGCGGAGAAGGAAATTGTCTAGCTTTCTACAACTATGATGACATTGCCAAGCTTGAAAAATTCATGCAAGGCAAACCAATCTCGGAACAAGAAATTGGCAAGCAATTACTAGGGGAAGTAGTCACTTACGTAGAAACCTCAGTTTGCAGACGAAAATTCATACTGCATTACTTTGGAGAAAAGTACGATGCAGCCCGTTGTAATAAGCATTGTGACAATTGTAAACACCCTAAGCAACAGGAAGAAGCGAAAGAGGACCTAGCTTCCATCATCCAAACGGTGGTTGACATTAAGGAGAAATTCAAGATTAAACATGTAGTGAATATCCTTATGGGTGTTAACTCAACGGAAGTAAAATCCTATAAACACGATACGCTTTCTCTCTTTGGAAAAGGAACTGATAGAGGCATGCGATACTGGCAATCCTTGTCTAGACAAGCCATTATTAATGGCTATTTATCTAAAGACATTGAAAACTACGGTCTTCTAAAAATCACTGAAGCAGGAAAAGAATACTTGGCCAAACCAACGTCATTCATGATGACCATTGACCATGATTATGAGGCTGCTACCGAAGCACAAGATGCCATGCCAGTTGGAGCAATGAAAGGCGCTGGAGCTGCAGACAATGAATTGCTTAAAATGCTTAGGGATCTGAGAAAAGACATATCGAAAGAAGAAAACCTTCCTCCTTTTGTCATTTTCCAAGACCCTTCTTTAGAAGACATGGCTTTCCGCTACCCAATTAGCATGGAAGAGCTAACCGATATTACTGGGGTTGGTGCTGGAAAAGCCCGCAAGTATGGTATGCCATTTTTGGAGTTGATTCAAGGCTATGTAGAGGAGAATGAGATTGAACGGGAGCAAGACATGGTTGTCAAAACCGTTATCAATAAATCAAGCAACAAAGTTTATATCATCCAAAGCATTGATAGAAAAATGGATCTTCAAAACGTGGCAGATGCCAAAAAACTGAAGATGGATGACCTTCTTACAGAGATAGAACACATTGTAAGTTCTGGCACTAAGGTAAATCTCGATTATTACATAAATGAGGAGGTTGACGAAGACAAACAGGATGACATCTACGAATACTTTCAAGAAGAAGCAGAGACGGACAGCCTAGAGGCTGCACTAGAAGAACTAGGGGAAGATGATTATTCTGTAGAAGAAATTCGATTGGTTAGAATCAAATTCATTTCAGAATTCGGGCACTAACACCAAATCTAAATATTGATTAATAAAGGACGGCTTGGTCGTCCTTTATAGTTTACACATTGAGCTATGTATTAGCTTTGTATCAATGGAAACAAACATTGCCAACAAGAAGCTTATTGGGTTTAGAGGACTACTTAAAGCTTCTATTTTCTGCACGTACTTAGTGATCGTTGCGGGCGGTATTGTTCGAATGACTGGTTCTGGAATGGGATGTCCAGATTGGCCAAAGTGCTTTGACCGTGTGATTCCACCGACTGAATTAAGTCAACTGCCAGAAGATTACAAAGAGCATTACATTGGTATTCGAAAGGCCAAAAATCAAAAATTGGCAAAAATGATTGCTCCGTTGGGCTTAACCGAACTTGCAGAGCAAATCAGTAATGACCCAAGTATTTATGAAGAAGCCGACTTTGTCTGGCAGCGCACTTGGATTGAATACATTAATAGAGTGGCTGGAGCTATTCTGGGAATCTTTCTCCTGTTCGCATTTTATCGTTCGTTTGTTTATTGGAAAACCGATAAATCTGTTCCTATTCTCGTTTTTATAGTCATCATTGTGACTGGTTTTCAAGGGTGGATGGGAAGCGTGGTTGTTTCCACAAACCTTCTTCCGGGTGTACTAACCGCGCACATGATATTGGCATTCGCGGTAATAGCAGGGCTAGTTCATTTATACGTAAAAACAGCTCCCGGTTTTCGTTCTCCAACAAGCTTGAATATTGACAATACAATGCGCTATGCTCTTGGAACACTAATCGTTTTAACCTTGGTTCAAGTGTTAATTGGCACGCAGGTAAGACAGCAAATTGACATTATAGCCAAGAGTTTAGACCATGACCAACGCGAACTATGGATTGGTCAGCTTGATTGGGTTTTTAAGGTTCATCGTTCATTTTCCATCCTCCTGATAATTGGAAACGGTTGGGTTTGCTATCAGATTTACAAATATTTACCTCACTATTTCGCTGTCTATCGTGCCGGAATATACCTTGGTGCTTTTGTAGGAGTTGCAACGCTAAGTGGAATTGTCATGGCTTATTTCAGCGTGCCATCATGGGCTCAACCATTACACTTGGTTCTGTCCTGTCTCATATTTGGAGCGCAGGTTTATCTGTTCTCAGTTGTTGGTCGGAAGAAAAGGATTCAGACAGTAGCTATGGCTGCCAATTGAGCGTTTCAATTAAATGAAGCATATCCTGTTTTAGGAAATCGATTACTGGAGCAAGCGAATCGTTGTTTGGCGAAACATTGAAATACAATGCACCGCGAAGAAAATGCTCTGTACTGTCGGTTAGATGAAACTGCAATGGAGATGCCGTTTGACTGCCATCAATGCTGTAAATTGTTCCAAAAACGCGGCTATCCTCTTTAATAATTAGAGCCTCGTCAATACCCGATGCTTTACTAATGTGTTTGTTAGTTAGAGCGCGAGAGTCTTCTAAGTATTTACTCAAATTTCCGTCAATTCGTTTATAGCTGAAATGAACTTTGGCCTTGAATTGAGGATAATCGATATCAAACCAACACGGGTCAGATTGAGCTCTCATATCAGGAGTAAACTTGGCGTACGTTGCTCTTTCGAATGAATAAGGACAATCAGAAACAATAGGTTGATAAGACTTTTCTGGCAAATCTATTCTAATGTAGCCACGAGGTTTTGGAGTATAATCCTGATTACAAGACGACAATATCAGCGCGATAAAGAAAAGCGCTATCCAACTATCTAGCCTCATCCTGTCCTAACTGCGTTATCGAAACCTTAACACGCTTAATCCTTCGCTTGTCGGCACTTTCAATCGTAAACTCAAAATTTTCGAAAGAAATCCGTTGGTCCTTGGCAGGAATCTTTCCAACCTGCTCAATGATAAAACCAGCGAGCGTATCAGCTTCCCCTTTTTTGTCTTCAAACTCACCTCCATCAATCTTAATAATCCTGTAAAACTGCTTAAGATTGGTTTTTCCCTCAAATACATAACTATGCTCATCCAACTTGGAGTACACCACTTCTTCATCATCAAACTCATCAGAAATATCTCCCACAATTTCTTCGATAATATCTTCTAGTGTCACCAATCCCTCACATCCGCCATACTCATCAACAACAATGGCTAAATGAACTTTTCGCTCTCTAAATTCCTGTAAAAGGTCATCAATCATTTTGCTTTCCGGCACAAAGAATGGAGAGCGCATGAGGCTTTGCCAATCAAAACCCTGTGGCTCATCCATATGGGTCAAAAGGTCTTTAACGTGAATGATTCCAACAATCCTGTCCAAGCTTTCTTCATAAATAGGTACCCGAGAAAAACCAGAATCCAAAATGATTGAAAGTAAATCTTGATAGTGCGAAGAGCGTTCAATCGCTTCCACATCAGTACGTGGCTTCATAATCTGCTTCACATCGGTGTTTCCGAACTTTACGATGCCTTCAAGGATTTTGCGATCCTCTTTTTCTTTGACAGAATCAGCATGTGTTAACTCCAAGGCATGCCCCAATTCATCTACCGATAATTGCTCGTTCTTTCCTGATGCAAGTTTATCTACAACCGTTGTTAGTTTGATAAGCGGAATGCTGAGAAAGCTAAATATAATTGACAAATAGTACAAGGGAAAAGACATAGCGGACGAAAAGCTGATGGCGTATTGGTTGGCGTAAACTTTAGGAATTATCTCTCCGAATAGAAGAACAATAAGCGTAATTCCGAAAACCTCAATTATTCTAGCCACTGGCAAGACCCCGCCTACCATGTAGTTTAAAAGCTTTGGGTCAAAGTTTTTAGCAATCAAGAATGTGGATAAGATGACGATACCCACATTTATGAAATTGTTGGCCACTAATATGGTAGCAAGTAGCTTTTTAGGCTTTTTAAGCATTTCAACCGCTTGCTTGCGCATTCGCTGAGACGACTCCTCCATTTCTTCAACGTCCGATTTAGACAAAGAGAAGTAGGCTACTTCAGCCCCAGATATCATCGCAGAGCAAGCCAGCAAAACAGCCAATACAATCAAGCCTAAAATAAGGTTGAACGATAGCCCGCCTGATAAAATCAGCGTATTGATAAGTATGAGGATCGGTTCGGGAGGGTCTTCCAACTCAGGAGAGATTCGTTAAACCTAGACAATCTTTCATTTTAGAAGGGAAGGTCATCATCAATATCATCCGTATTAGTAGATGGTTGGCTATCCTGACTCTTGGCTGGTGCTGCAACTGGTGCTGCTTGAGCTCCACCTCCTTGCGAACCGCCACCTTCAGGTCGTCCTAAAAGCGTCATATTATCGGCCAACACTTCGGTAGTGTATCGCTTATTCCCATTTTGATCATCCCAAGTTCGAGTTCGCAATTTTCCTTCGATAAAAACCTGAGACCCTTTTTTCAAGTACTTCTCAGCAATGTCTGCTAAACCTCGCCACATAACTATGTTATGCCATTCGGTTTTATCAACTTGGTTTCCGTTTTTATCCTTGTAACGTTCGGAAGTTGCTATGCTAAAGTTGGCCACTTTGGCTCCACTTTCAATAGTTTTAGTTTCTGGATCTGATCCGAGGTTGCCAACTAAAATCACTTTGTTTACTCCTGCCATAATTCCTTTTTTAGGTTAGTCATCAAAGATTCTAAACTTTCTTGTCAATAACAAAGTTTTCTTTCTCTAAATACCTATTTATCAATCTTGGAAATGCAAAGCTACGAAGCTTAGCGACCTTCACCTTATTGAAATTACTATTCTTTATTAGTTCAGATTCAACGCAAACAAATTTCGCATAGATTTTTTGATGTGAAAGTATGTGCTTGTATTCCTCGGAAATGGATTTAACCAAATCTTCTGAACGTATCTCTAATGACTTCAGCACCTCGTTATCATCCAATTTTCGGTCAGATTCAACCATAGGAAATTCATACAACCCTTGCCATATATCTCCTTCACCTCTTTTTCTGATAGCCGTGTATCCTTTAAAAACAGGAATCAGGTAATAGAAAAAACGCGCTCTAACCTTAATTTTCTTAGAGCGAATTGGCAATTGCAGCTGAAGGTTTTCCCTTAACGCAACACATGAATCTGCCACAGGACATTCTGTACATTTTGGAGCCTTTGGCGTGCAAACAGTTGCACCCAATTCCATCATTGCCTGATTATGATTGCCAGAGTCTCCTGAATCAACAATACCATTTGCCAATTCAGAGATTAGTTTTTTAGTTGAAGTTTCGTCAATGGATTCTTGAATGCCATAATATCGAGACAACACACGATAAACGTTACCATCAACTGCCGCAACCTGCAAATCGAAACAAATAGAACCAATTGCAGCCGCAGTATATGGTCCCACTCCTTTCAAAACTAAAAGCTCTTTATAAGTAGAAGGAAACTCCCCTTCCATTTCCCTACTTACAATTTTTGCCGTTGCATGAAGGTTTCTGGCCCTTGAGTAATATCCCAATCCTTCCCAAAGTTTTAACACCTCATCTTCGCTAGCATCAGCCAAATCATGAACTGTTGGAAAGCGTTCTAGGAACCTATTATAATAAGGTAGTCCTTGATCTACCCTGGTTTGCTGAAGAATTATTTCAGAAATCCACACAGAGTATGGGTTCTTGTTTTCACGCCAAGGTAAATCGCGCTTAACATCCTTATACCACATTTGAAGTTGGTAATTGGGAAACTCGTTGTTTTTGGACTTGGATTTCAAGTGTCCAAAATTAAGCACCAGCGCGTATCTCAATTAAAATATTCGACTACCTTTGTACGCCCTTTAAAAGAAGTAGTAAACGGCTCATAATCAAGCACTAATGACAAAAGCTGACATCGTAAACCAGATTTCTGAGCAAACAGGAATCGAAAAACTGCAGGTTCAGCATACTGTTGAAGCCTTTATGACTTCCGTTAAAAGTTCTCTTGCCAAAGGTCAGAACGTTTATTTGAGAGGGTTTGGCAGTTTCATTGTTAAGAAACGTGCTCAGAAAACCGGTCGAATCATTTCTAAGAATACCACTATCGTAATTCCTGAGCACCACGTGCCAGCATTTAAGCCCGCAAAAACTTTCGTTAATAGGGTTAAGAGTAGCATAAAGTAATTTGAAAACTCCTCAAATCATATTGGTTTTAAGTGCGTTAGCGGTAGGCGTTGGTCTATACATGATGCCGTTTGCTCCTATTGCAGAGGAGAAAAACGACCATGCCATAGAGGAAAATGCAGTAGCATACAATATCCAGGATGACCTGACGGAGATTAAGAACAATCTTGACAGTGCGTCTTTGGCAAAAATCAATGGTTGGGAAACTTCAACCGAAGCAGGTTCTTTCGATAGCATTATTGCCTTTTACGATTTATTGAGAAAACCTATTGGAGCGGCCTTCTACTCCATTACATTGGCAGAAAAGACCAACGATGTTGATGACTGGACGGAAGCTGGAGAGCGATTCCTGCTCAATGCAAAATATATGGGCAGTCCAGCTCAAAAAACCAATTGGTACGGAGAGGCAAAATCATGCTTCGAAAAAGCAGTCAAATTAGCACCAGAAGACCTAGAGATTCAGGTTGACCTTGGCGTTTGTTTAATTGAAGGTTCTACCTTCTTAGGAACTCCTCCAATGGAAGGAATTGGTATTCTCAAAAAGGTAGAACAGAAAGACCCAAACAATATTAAAGCATTGATTAACCTTGGTTACTTTGCAATTAAATCTGGTCAGTTTGAGAAGGCCGAACAGAGATTTAATCAAGTACTTAAGATTGATGCCGAATACGCTGAAGCCTATTTATACTTGGCTGATTTGCATGAGCGTCAAAAAAACTACGAAACGGCTATTGCCGACTTAGAGAATTTCAAGTCCATAATTTCTGATGACCAAAAAAAGGTTGACGAAGTGGACGCATATATATTAGAACTCAGTAAGAACATTTAAAACACAGTACCATGCCTTGCGGTAAAAAGAGAAAAAGACATAAGATGGCCACTCACAAACGTAAAAAGCGTTTGAGAAAGAATCGTCACAAGAAGAAATAATAATCAGCCTTTGAGATAAGGTTCACAGGCCGCCTCTCGCGGCAGTTCCAACACCTTTTAAGAGCATTGGGTCGCAAGACCCAATGCTCTGTTGTACGCTATGCGGTAGGCGGCATAAAAAACGCTATCCGTGAATTACGACCTGGTAATCTCATCACAACCTTCTAAGGTTGATATTGCCCTTTTAAAGGACAAAAAATTATTAGAACTCCATGAGGAGAGTGGCGACAGCGCTTTCCAAGTGGGAGACCTATACCTCGGCCGCGTCCATAAAGTGATGCCCGGCCTCAATGCTGCATTCATTAATGTGGGCTACGAAAAGGATGGGTTTCAGCACTATTTAGACCTTGGCCCTAAGGTGAGGACAATGATGAAGTTCATTGATCTTACTCGTGCGGGCAAGCTAAAATCTCCTATGCTTGACCGTTTCAGACCTGAAGAGGAAATTGAAAAGTCAGGCAAAATCAACGATGTGCTTTCTCAAGGGAAAGAGATTCTTGTGCAGATTGCCAAGGAGCCTATTTCTACTAAAGGGCCTCGTTTAACAACTGAGCTTTCCTTCGCAGGAAAATTCATTGTTCTTGTTCCTTATTCTGATAAGGTTTCTATCTCTCAAAAGATAAAAACCAACGATGAGAAAAAGCGACTTAAGGAGATTTTCAAAGACATTAAGCCCAAAGGATTTGGGTTAATAGTTAGAACTGCGGCTCAAGGAAAGAAAGTTAAAGACCTTGAAGACGACCTCAATGAATTAATTGAGCGGTGGACCAAAATGGTCACCAAGGTTAAGAACGCGAAAGCTCCAACCCGTGTTATGGGCGAATTGAGCAGAAGCTCTTCTATGCTTCGAGATATGTTAAGTTCAGATTTCGGCAACATTCATGTCGACAGTAACGAGACGTATGACGAAATCAGCAAATACCTTGCAAGCTCTCCCGAGAAGCTGAAAAGGCTTAAGCGTTACAAAGGCACTCAGCCTTTATTTGAAAGCTTAGGTCTAAACAAGCAGATTAAAGCATCTTTCGGAAAACACGTTACGTTTAAGAACGGTTCTTATTTGGTGATTGAACACACAGAAGCACTTCACGTAATTGATGTGAATTCTGGGCCAAGAACCAATGCAGACAACGACCAAGAAACTAACGCACTAGACTGCAACATTGAAGCGGCAATAGAAGTAGCTCGTCAGCTACGCTTGCGCGACATGGGCGGGATTATCGTAGTTGACTTTATCGACCTTCACAAAGCTGAAAACAGAAAAAAACTGTTTAATGTGCTGAAGGATGAGATGAAGGATGATCGCGCTAAGCATAACATTTTGCCTCCTTCTAAATTTGGATTGATACAGATTACACGTCAGCGTGTTCGTCCAGAAATGGATATCAAAACCAAGGAGAAGTGCCCAAGTTGCGCTGGTTCTGGAGAGATTGAAGCTTCAGTTCTTTTCGATACAGAAATTGAAAACAGCGTAAGTTTTGTAATGCTAGAGCAAAACGAGAAAAACGTTACGCTCAAAGTGCACCCTTACATTGCTTCTTATCTCACTAAAACAGAGAGTTGGATGCCTTGGTCAAGGAGCATGGTGAAAGATTGGAATAAGAAATTCGGTGGTAACATTAAAGTGGAATCTTCCACTAATTACCATTTCATGGAATACCAGATTCTCAATAGTCGTGGCGAGGAAATTCGACTTAAGTAAACCGAACCTCACCAAGAAACTGGCGCGTTTTGCTGATTTGGCGAAATTCCCAAACACGGTAGAAGTTCCTCATGCCTACCAACTTGAACAGAAGTTTGAGTTGGCGGGCAATTGGGCTAAAGAACTTTTCAAGAATAAAAATCCAATTACGCTAGAGTTAGCGTGTGGTAAAGGCGAATATTCGGTTGGCCAAGGTGCTATGTACCCAGACCGAAATTTCATTGGTGTAGATATTAAAGGAAATCGCATTTGGAAAGGCGCCAAACAAGCTTTGGCAGATAACCTGACCAACGTAGGTTTTCTACGTGCTACAATCAATCACCTCGATTTGCTTTTCGACAAGGGTGAGGTAGACGAGATTTGGATCATTTTCCCTGACCCTCAGCTTCAAACCAACCGTGAACGAAACCGACTTACTTCTCCAAACTTCATCAATCGCTACCGCGAGATTTTGAAAGAAGGCGGAATCGTGCAATTGAAAACCGACAACCCTCCTTTCTTTGAATACACCAAAGAAATTGTAGCCGAACTAGGCTTAAAAACACTTTGCGAGTCAACCGATGTTTACGCTGATCTTGAAAAAGGTGAAAACAAATATCTCTGCGACCGCGAGAAAGAACTTCGCATTCGAACCTTCTACGAAAACATGTGGTTGAAGGAAGGCTTGAAAATCAACTACATCGCGTTTCAGATCTAAGCATGGCTGAGAAGAAGGACGGCTTCTTTCAGGACGTTTGGGCAGTTGCAAGACTCATTCCTAAAGGCCGTGTTACTTCCTATGGTGCTATTGCCAAATATCTTGGCAGTCCTGGTGCAGCAAGAATGGTTGGTTGGGCAATGAATGCAAGTTCCGCATCAGAACAACCAGTTCCAGCTCAACGCATAGTAAACCGCATAGGAATGCTTTCTGGTAAGC
>JBLHEU010000045.1:0-18430 GCA_047614525.1 Bacteroidia bacterium
ATTAAAGCAACAGTGAAAAGCATGAGCACGCCAAAAAAGACAACCTTCCAGCTTTTACTATATGAACTTTTAAACACCAAGCCTATTAAAAGAGGGTAGAACATAGCTAAAGCGGCACCATAAGAAGTGTGGTCATTAAAAAAGGGTGACATTACCCAGTGCGCTGGTTGTTCCATAAACCCATACATGCCATGATGAATAATGGTGTAGCAAATGATGCAGACGAACCCCGTCATGTACATGCCTAGAAACCACTTGATGTTCTTGAAATTTCTAAACAATTGTGTCATAACGAAAAAGAACGTTATTACATACCATAAACGGGATACAAAATACTTGAGGGAAACAAGCGGCATTTCACTTGTTATTGTTGTTATACCAATCCAAACAAGATTAATTGTGATGGCAAGAGTGATGGGGTGATCTGCAATTCCTTTATCAAATTTCTGTTCCGCAAATAGTTTCAGAATGAAAATCAGCATTACTCCAAAAAGCAATGGGTCTGTGGGTAATGTAAGACCAACCCCTAAGCCAATGTCAGTCAGGTTAACTGATAAAGGAGTAAGAAATACAATAAATAATACGAGTTTGTCTAATGCGAAAAAAGCCATCAAAACAATAGCTAACATAACAGGAAGAAGCGAAGCGTAAAAAAACTCGTTGGCAACAAGAATCCCATTCAATAAGGCAAAGCCAATGCCTACCAAATAAATAGATTTTGGCCCAGTAAACAGCTTATGTAAAGCAGCAGTCACTCCTGAAGTTTAAGTTTCGTTTGGAGCACGAAGATTTTCAGTGATTCCAATAAATAAGATAGACAGTAGGAGAGTAGCCATAACAGACACCAGTACAATTAACCATCTTATTGGATACGCCTTTTTATCTGCAACTACAGGATTGGTTATGACGCTACAATACGTTAAGTCTTTCTCTACATCACGGACTGCAGCCTCCAATTGTTCCTTTAAATTATTGTAGCCGCCTCTAATTCTCCAAAGATGTTCACTAATTGATTGAAACTCGCCACCTTTCTGTTTCAACGCCTCAAGCAAAGCTTCAATTTCCTTAGCGTTAGCTTTAAGTGAGGGTGTAGAAACCACCTCTAGATATCTTTCTGTTGCATATTCAGTTTGAAGACCGTAATCAAGAATACCGTAATCTTTTCGAAGCCCTGTTAATACGGCTTCCATACTATCCATCTCAATTTTCTTTTTTCCGACTTGCTCTTGAAGGATTTTAACTAATTCCATTGCTTTTTCTTTCTGCAGGAATCGTTCTTTTCGGTTGAAATAGAAGATAATTGCATCAACCATTCCCTTCGCGTTAACTGGGTCTTCATCCAGAACTTCAATAACAACAGACTGGAATTCTGTTTGATTGAATACCACATTCTCTTGGTATTGCTTTATCAAAGCCGTTTTTGCAGCGCCAACTTCCGGATTTATACCATACGCCTCATAAAGGTTGTACATGTCTGCAACCGAGTCTCTAATTTGATCAGATTCAAGAACCTGCAGCATTTGCTCGGTTGGGGTTTCTGTGCCCATAGGTATAATGTTGGACGGGTACAAAACCGCAAACGATTTATACTTGGGGGTGATTACAAACGGACTTGAAAATATAGTAGACAGAACCAGTGCTATCAGCGTAATTGCTAATAAATGCTTCCACCATCTAATGAGCAATCCTAATAATTCGGAGTTGTTTTTATACTCTTTCATGCTTCTAAACCTTAGCTCTTGAAACGTTCTCGTAACCGATAATTACAAGTAACGCAAGGATGAAAGTGGAAACCGTTGATACTAATACAATCAACCATCTAATTGGATAGCTTTTCTTTTCAGCCGGAAAGGCATTGTTTACTATGAACTTATGCGGTAGCGTCTGCTCTGCATCAACCTTTGCTTCTTGGTACTTTGCTCTTAAGTGACTCAATTGTTCTTTTTCGTGCTCAAGCATATCACGAATGGAAACGTATGCACCACCGTACTTTGATAGAATTTTGAGCTGAACGGAGAGTTTCTCTGCTGCTTGGGTCTTCCCTTCAAGAATTGCCTTGGCATAGGCCTCGTTAAATCGTTCCGACATAGATTCGTAATCATTTACTCCCAGCCCACGCAAAGTGTTCAATGAATCTTCAAGTTCTTTAACATATGCTTTCATTTCAGCATATTCGGCCTCGGCAATACGCATGGCCTTAAAAGCTCGATCCTTTTGCATTCTGTTCTTCACCGAGTCTACCAAAGAAGCAATGTTATTAGCAATTTTGGCTGCTAATACTGGGTCTGTGTCTAAAACATCAATTCGAACAGACTGAAACTCAGTTCGTTTGTAGGAGATGTTGCTTTCATATTCCTTAAACAACTTTGTATCGTCATATTGATCTGTAGAGTCAATTCCGTAATGTTCTTTTAGATTGTAATGCTTAATAACTCTAGTTCGAATCTCATCCGAATTTAAGATTTGAATTAGTTGCTCTGCCTGTTCTTCTTCTCCAAAAGAAAGCAAGTCTTCCTTTGATTGATTGTTTTTGGATAGAAGCGATTTAGAAATTGAAGCAGTAGAAGTCGGAAACATGATAACCGTACTCTCAAACTTAGGTGTTATAAACGTTGAATCTGAAAAGATAGCCGACAATACTGCTGCCGCAAGTGTTAGGATAACCAACGGTTTCCTCCAACGAACAATGAAAAGAAGGAGGTTAGATGAATCGAAATCTAGTCCTTGATTTTTGTCTACTTCCATTGTTTTAAATGCATCTGAATTGAGCCTGACAAAAGTAGAAAATTTTGCAAGCTGATTCCTTGGTTTCAATTAGGTGCTCCGATTACCCATTTTTCGGATAACGGCAAGGTCTGGAATTAGCGAAACCAATGTTAATCCACCGCCAATAACCAATATGAGACTAGAACCAATCATCCAATCCAAATTTGAACCAAAAAATCCAACGGCCAAAACAAGCAATAATGGAATGATGAGTAGTAAAGATTGCATATTTAATTTGAGTTTAAAGAACCGAATAGCCACAAAAACTTGAATTGTAAAAGCAACTAATTGAGTAACTAGACAAGCTAAAGCGGCTCCATAAGCGCCCAAGTTTGGGATGAGTGAAAAGTTTAAAATAAGACTCAATGTAACGCAAATTAAAGCTATGATATTCAGTTGTTTAAGGCTTCCATTGGCAGTCAGTAAAGTACCTATTACATAAGCTCCTCCCATAGGAACTAATGAGAACATTAGTAAGGAAAGTATTTGCCCCGATTCATCAATATGAGAGTCATAGAGAAGGTCCATCAGGTCAGTTCCAAAATACCAGCACACTACCGCCAATGAGAAAGTTGGTATAAGAATTAAACGTAGGGCCATTTGTACTAAAGGCCGTACATCTTCTTTCAATTTTAGCATCCTAGAAAACATGGGAAGAAGTAAAACAGCGAACAGGTAAGCAAACATGTTACTGGCATCTAACAATCGAAAAGCCTGGGCATAAATACCAGTCTGCTCCATGCCGTTTTCATGTAATCTTTCAAGTAATACCGAATCTACTCGTCCATAAATGCTCATAAGTAGAATCAATAAAGCAAAAGGGAGACTCTGCTTGAGAATTAAGACAAGCATTACAGGGCTCCATTTCATGATAAACGGACCGCCTTTTTTTAGCACAATTGCAAAAGCGATTAACGCTGTTAACGAATAAGAAAAAGTTTGAAGAAACACGAACCATTCAATTTGAAAAGGTGTGTCTCTTGCCATGAAGTAAAGCACCCATCCGCAACTTAAAATCATCAGTAGTCTATCCATTATGGAGATAAGACTATCAAGTTTAAAATGTTGGAGCCCGGCAATATTTGACCGCAGAAATAGGATGGATGATAGGAGAAATTGATTGAAGCACAAAAGGCCCAACATCATCATTTGGTGCTGAGAATAGCTGAATAATATTCCAACAATCAAGCATATTAGCATGTAACCCACAGCAAGCAGAAGCCGCAAAGCCACAATTCTAGGAAAGTACTTTCCAAGAAGCTGCTCGTGCTGAGATACGTTTCGGTTATTGAAATTGCTGATCCCTAAATCGAGAAAAACGTTTAGGATAAATGCAAAGTTGAATAAGGCGAAATAAGACCCATAAGCAATGGCACCAACTTCATTCTGTACGGCCCGATCGATGCCAAAAATCCAAAATGGCTTAACCAGTAGATTGAGAAAAAGTAGGAACGCAAGGTTTGAGAGGAATTTCCGTTGCATGGTCTCGGGCAAATGTAGTACAACTGCTGGCATGCTTAACCACAGGTAAAGGGCTTTTATTACATTGCCAAAGTGCGAATTGCTGTGAACACTCGACTTTTATTAAAGGACCGTTTAGAAGGGCTTGGCAGGTTTGCTGTAGAAACGCTAAAGTGGATAACTCAGAGTCATCCCGAGCATGAATTTTTCTTTTTGTTTGATAGGCCTTACTCAGAAGACTTCATATTCTCTAGCAACGTTACTCCTGTGGTAATTGGTCCGCCTTCAAGGCATCCAGTTCTTTGGCATGTGTGGTTTGAAATTTCTTTGCCTAAGGCTTTGAAGAAGGTAAAACCAGATTTATTTCTTTCTCCAGATGGCTTTCTATCGTTGAATTCAAATGTTAAAAGCTTGGCGGTTATTCACGATTTGAACTTTTATCACAACCCTGGAGACTTGGCTAAATCTCATGCTTGGTTTTACAATAGGTATTTTCCTAAGTATGCACAAAAGGCAACCAGAATTGCCACCGTATCCGAGTTTTCGAAGAATGATATCTCTCAGCTTTATGGAATTAATAAAGACAAGATTGATGTGGTTTACAATGGTGTTTCTGAACGCTTTAAACCTTTAACAGATACCAACAAGGGGTTGGTAAGAACAAAATGGTCGGATGGGAAACCGTATTTCATTTATGTTGGCGCCATTCATCAGCGCAAAAACATTGAAAGAATGTTTGAGGCTTACGACCAGTTTCGGCTACAAAACTCAGCACCTCACCAATTTATTCTGGTTGGAAATAAGAAGTGGTGGACAAGTTCCATGCAAGCTGCTTTAGGTAAAATGCAGTTCAAGAACGAAGTGATATTTACAGGGCGGGTTTCAGACGAAGATCTAAACTCATTAATGGGAGCGGCTTTGGCCAATGTTTACGTTTCAAGCTTCGAAGGATTTGGCGTGCCAATTATTGAGGCTTTTCAAGCTCAGATTCCTGTAATTACATCAAACGTTACTAGTATGCCAGAAGTAGCTGGCGATGCCGCCATTTTGGTGAACCCATCCGATAGTAGGGAAATTTCGTCAGCTATGCTTCGTTTAAGTGGAGATGGTAGCTTTAGAAACGGGCTGATAGAAAAGGGCGTTAAGCGGGCTGATTACTTTACTTGGGAACGCTCTTCTGAATTGTTGTGGACAAGCGTTGAACGCGCAATGGAGTAGGGTTTCCTCAAAATCGAATCTCACTTTAATTCGTTCTTGTTTAAGTTGGCTAATGTCTTTGGCACGGTACTGGTCTATTGCCAACCAAACTAAAAACCCAAAGCCATGAAAACTATATCAGCAAGATTTCTTCACATGCTTGGATTAGGAGCATTGACCTTAGCATTTATCCTAACATCTATAGTACTGTAATTGGTGGGAGAGGTTAATACCTCAATGGGTGGATGAAGTCTTTAAAAGCCGAGTCCGCCCATTAAACCCCCAGCCATACCTTTCATTTCAGATTCAAAAACACCTTCTGCACTTTCTAACGCTTTGTTCGTGGCAATTGTAATTAGTTCAGCAATTTCCTCGCCTGTAGACTTGGAATAAATTTCTTCAGGAATAATCACTTCAATGATTTTTCTGTTTGCATTAGAAATCACTGTTACGCCTTGGTATTCGCCTTTAACAGAAATGGCGTTCATCCTTTCCTTGGCGGCATCCATTTGCTCCTTCATTTGATGGAGCTGTTTCATTTTATCAAACATTCATCTAAATTTTTTCCGAATTCTTGACTTCTGAATTCTTGGTGAGAAGTTTAATTCTGTGGTCAATTAGGGAACTTATCTCATCAGACTGCTGCTGAATAGAGGGGTATTGACTCATGGAAATAATTTCGGGGCAGAGCTCCTTAATTGATTTATTGAGGTTGTCTACCTCAATCATAATCTCTTTAAGTAAATTATCGCTCACGGGACTCAAATATATGCCAATGTACAAGCGATAGCAAATGCACTTATTAAAAGATGCTAACAGGCATAAGCGCTGGTCAGTCTGATTTCCAAGGCATGCCTCTAGAAAACCGTGCGCTCCAGGGATAGAGCTGTTCACCTTGCTCTGAGGTGATCTCTCGAACATCAGACAAACGTTTACCCGGTGATCCTACGACAAAAGAAAAATCATCAACGTCTTTTGTTATAGTTGTTTGAGCACCAAGTAGACAATTTGCTCCAATCTTCACCTTCCCAATTACAACGGAATGCACCCCAATTTGACTGTAATCCCCAATTTCTGGCCCAATAACTTCTTCTGAAGGAGGGTATTTATCATTAGCTAGAACCACATACGGATACAGAAAAACGTAATCACCTAATTTGCTATGCTGACATAAATGCACGCTGCTATGCAGGTTGCAGTAATCGCCAATTTCAAGGTGGCCCTGAAGATCACAGAGTGTTCCAATTCTGCAATTATTACCGAGTAAGGAACCTTCTCTAATGGTGCATCTGTGGCCCGTTTCTAGGTTTGAGCCAGTAACAACTCCTGCATAAATAATGGCCTCGCTTCGGATTAGAGAATTAGCTCCAATTACGGTTTCTGCGTTTTCATACTCAGCGGATGAATAGAATTCGCTGGTGGGTTCGCCAATGCTACAATTGTTGGCTATGGTACTGTTATCACCAATAATCACATTGTCGTAAATCACAGAATTATCACCAATACGCACATTCTGTCCGATTTTGGCTTTGCTGCTTATGCGAACGTTATGACCGTTAAACATCATAGGATAAAATTGCAGCTAAAAGTTAGGGTTATCCTTCAGCAGAAGAATCCTCATTAAAAGTAACATCTCGCTTGGATTGACTTCGGATATCCAACGCTTGTCCTTCCCAATAGCATGTATAGCATCGATATCTTTTAATGGGAAGAATTCCGAAAGAAAGAGTGTTTACTAGTCGATCTGAGGATTGCCGCTGAGAACGTTTTAGTTCGCGAGAGCAGTTCGGGCAATCATTAATCCGATAATAGTTTGAGAATCGCAAAACAAGCAAAATCACAATGTAAACCGCCAGAAACCCCAATACATACTGAGAAAGTATGAGGAAAAAGGCAACAAAATCTATGTCGGAAGCATCCATTGAGACGGCTAATTTACATCTAGTTGTAGAATATCTTCATTCACGGTTAATTCTGTAATCAACGGTTGTTATTAATCACCATATTTGAACTCGAATTGAAAATATATCTGATGAAAAAGCACTTGACTATTATAGCTGCAACAGCATTCTTATTTGGTTGTGGAACTACAACCGAGAAACCAATTGCAGATAAAACTGCTAATCAGACACCATCAGAGTATTCAAATGTTTATACCGAGTTCACTCTAACCACAGATATTGCTTCTCTAACAACTGATGAAAAGGCTGTTATACCAATACTTGTAGAAGCAGCTAAGATTATGGACGACTTGTTTTGGAAGCAGGCCTACGGTGATAAAGAAGCATTGCTTTCTTCTATCGAAGATGAAGAATTAAGAAACTATGCAGAGATTAATTATGGTCCTTGGGATCGGTTAGATGGAGATAAACCTTTTATCGATGGAGTAGAGGAAAAGCTATTAGGTTCTGGTTATTACCCCGTAGATATTACAAAGGAGGAATTTGAGGCTTGGGATCACCCTGCCAAAACTTCACAGTACACAATCATCCGTAGGAGTGAAAACCGTGATCTAACGGTTGTCTGGTATCATGAGTTGTATGCAACGGAAGTCAATCGCGCAGCAGATCTACTGGATAGCGCAGCTACAATTATTGAAGAGGCTGGTTTCAAAACGTATTTAATTGAACGTGCTAAAGCGCTTAGAACGGACGATTACTATGCAAGTGATATTGCTTGGATGGATATGACCGAAAACGGTTTGGATTTCATTATTGGGCCGATTGAAAACTATGAAGACAAGCTTTACAATTACAAAGCTGCACATGAAGCTTATGTGCTCGTTAAAGACAAAGTATGGAGCGAAAGGTTAGCTAAGTATGCACTGCTGCTACCACAACTTCAGGCAGGTTTACCTGTACCGGCAGAATACAAAACAGAAACTCCAGGACGCGATTCTCAGCTTGGTGCCTATGATGTGGTTTTCTATGCAGGAGATTGCAACGCAGGAAGCAAAACTATTGCTGTCAACCTTCCGAATGATGAAAAAGTTCAGCTTGAGAAAGGCACGCGCAGGTTGCAACTTAAGAATGCAATGCGTGCTAAATATGACAAGATTTTAGTTGATATTTCCAAGGAGCTAATTGTTGAAGAACAGCAGAAGCACATTACGTTCAATGCCTTTTTTGGAAATACAATGTTTCATGAAATTGCCCATGGCCTTGGAATCAAAAACACCATTAACGGAAAAGGAACTGTTCGCGAAGCATTACAGGAAGAATATTCTGCTTTAGAGGAAGGAAAAGCCGATGTGCTTGGACTTTATATGGTAACGGAATTGTTTAAAATGGGTGATTTAAAGGATGGAGACGTTATGGACAATTATGTGACCTTCCTTGCCGGGATTTTCCGAAGCGTACGTTTTGGAGCAAGTAGTGCTCATGGTAGAGCAAACATGGTGCGGTTTAATTACTTTAAGGAGCAAGGTGCCTTTACTAAAGCTGATGGCAAGTACAAGGTTGATTTTGAGAAAATGCAGGAGGCAATGGCTTCTTTATCTGAGCTAATTCTAACGCTTCAAGGTAATGGAGATAAAGAAGGTGTGCTGAAATTGATGGATGAAATGGGAAATGTACCTACTGATTTACAATTAGATTTAGATCGGCTGAAGGAGGCAAATATTCCGGTTGATGTTGTTTTCAATCAAGGAACAGAAGTATTAGGATTATAAAAGCATGATTACAGTAATATCTCCTGCAAAAAAACTTGATTACACGTCTGACGTTTGTACAGAGGAATTCACCATTCCTGAAGGATTGAATCGTTCGGCACAGCTCATCAACAAACTTCAAAAAACATCTAAAAAGAACATTAGCGAATTGATGAGTTTGAGTGAAAATCTCACAAACCTTAATGTAGATAGGTATGCTTCGTGGTCAGAGGACTTTAGTGAAGGTGAAGTACGCCAAGCTGTTTTGGCTTTCAAGGGAGATGTTTATCAAGGAATGAAAAACGGTGAGTTGAAAGAGAATGATTTGAAGTTTGCGCAAAACCATCTTCGGATACTTAGTGGTTTACATGGATTGCTTCGCCCGTTAGATTTATTGAAGCCTTATAGACTAGAAATGGGAACCAAGCTTTCCGTTGGCGGAAAGAAGGATTTGTATGCTTTTTGGGGAAACGAGATTACCAATCGGTTGAATGCTGCTTTAGAGAAATCTGGTAACGATACCCTCATTAACTTGGCTAGTGGCGAATACTTTAAAGCTGTAAATACCAATAAGTTAAAGGCTAAAATGATTACTCCAGCTTTCAAAGACATGAAAAATGGCCAGCTAAAAATGATTTCCCTTTTTGCCAAGCGGGCCAGAGGCATGATGACTGGCCACATTCTTCGGAACGGAATTAATGATGCCGAAGAGTTAAAAGGCTTTTCTGATGGCGGTTATCGTTTTACAGAAGACCTATCTGATAACACTACTTGGGTTTTTACGCGGTAACCTCGTTAAGATACTTGAGGTAGAGCTCTTGGTTAGCCAGTATCGAATAACCTTCAAAGGTTGTATCTCTTCCTGCTTTGCCCATTTTCTGACGGAGTTCAAACGAATCAATTAACTGCGATAGTTTATCAATCCATTCCTGCTCTGTAGAGGCAAGAAATCCATTTACGCCATCTTCAATAATATCGCTATTAACGCCAACTGGCGACATAATGCAGGGAATACCGAAAGACATATACTGCAAACCTTTCAGCGCACATTTACCCTTGGTCCATTCATCATCTGGTAAAGGCATAAGACCAATATCCATTTTTCGGAAATCTTCAAGTTCGGTTTCCTTTTTCCAAGGCAAGCCTTGAATCCCCAATTCATCATCTTTAAAATCGGCACTGCCAATAACGCTTAATGTTAGTTTGCTGCCGTATTTCTTTTTTAGCTGACGCAACGCACCAAGAACAAATTCGAAGTGAATGATTGTGGTAACGCTGCCACTCCAACCAATGCAAACGGTTTTGGTCTCAGATTTCTCAACGTATCCGTATTCATCGGTATCAATAGTTGTGGGAACTATTTTCACGTTCTTATTGAATTGAGATGCGTAATCTGCGATGTATTGATTTCCAGCAAAAACCATATCAGCAACTTCGATAATCTCTTGTGTTTTCTTTGGGTTCTTAAGGAAATACAAGAATTTGTTGGCGCTTTTGATGTCGCCCGTTTGGGTCATCCAAATTGAATCATCCAAATCGAAAACGAGTTTTGACCGTTTGGCAAACTGTTTTTCAAAGAATGCGGTGCCGAGCATAAATGTTTCTCGCTGCACAAATACTAAATCATACTTCTTAAAGAACGAATGGTTTATAAGAAGCAACACAGACTTGAGTAATATCCAAGTTTTCGCAAGAATTTTCCCAGCGGAATAAAACGACTTGTCTGCTTTTTGGTCAAGTAGGAACACATGCTGACAATCAAACCCGTTTTGATTGAGGTAGTTCAGGTATTGCTCAAAACGAAAACGTTGAGAAGGAGACCGGTTAGGTCTGTGTAAACAAATGAATAACGCCTTTTTCGACATGACTGTTTAATCTTCCAGCCAAATAGGAGGGAGCTTCTCCATAATTTCAATATTCTCAAACTTCGGAGTCTTTCTAGAACCTGCGGTTTTAACCCAATCAACCATTTTTTGAAGTCCATCTTCCAACGTGATTAGATCTTCTGGTTTTACGTTGAAAATTCTCTTGGCCTTTTCGTGATCTGCATAGGCATGAACAACTTCATTACGAGCTTCTAAATACCGTAATTCTCCTTCAATATCCATTGTTTTCATCACCGTTTGAACCAATTCTTTAACCGAATACTCCTTGTCGCCACCAATGTTTATTACTTCATTATATGCTTCAGGAATGTTAACACAGTTAGCAATATGAGGCGCAACATCATCTATATAGCTGAATGCTCTAGTTTGACCGCCATCACCAAAAATGGTTAACGGATTACCAAGCATTAGTTGGTTCATGAAAATGCCAATCACATTTCTATACCTATCTCCAATGTTTTGATAAGAACCATAAACATTATGAGGTCGGAAGATTACGGAGTTGAGACCGAACATTTCGTGTGCGGTTTTAAGGTCCATTTCAACAGCAAATTTGGCCACGCCATATGGGTCTTCAGGTAGAGGGTAAGCGGTTTCAATCATCGGTACGGTTTGCGAACCATATACTGCAATTGAAGACGTGAAAACGAAACAGTCAATCTTGTGTTTGATTGATTCGTTAATCAGGTTAATGCTACCAGTTAAGTTGTTGTTGTAATTGAATCTTCTTATAAAATGACTTAAACCTTCGGCAGCATAAGCGGCAAGGTGATAGACATACTTAAACTTGTGTTTGTCAAACAGCTCAGCAACCAATACATGGTCGGTTATAGAACCACTGATAAACTCAGCTTTTGGGTTCACATTCTCGATAAACCCACCACTCAAATCATCTAAAACGACCACTTCGTGTCCACTGGCTACCAGGTGATTCACAACATGCGCACCAATAAATCCTGCTCCTCCTGTTACTAGCGATTTAGCCATTTTTCTGTTTGATAAGTATTCGGCCGCAAATATATGTGTGTTTAAACAATGGGGCGTTAGTCTTTAAACAGATTAATAATAACATCAATCAACCTATTGCCTGCTCAGCAGAGGAGAATATGGTTTTTGTAAATGACATGGCCATTTCAAGGCACTAATACCATATTCAAAACAACACTAAACTCAATTCAATTAGACTTTGTTTAATGTGGGTTTAAGGTCTGCGTTTCTATATATTTGATAGACCAACCCCTAATTAAGCTACATCATGAAAAAGTGCATGTACCTAGTGCTCTCGCTAATAATCGGCTTTGAATCATTTGGCCAAAACCTCGTAGTAAACCCAAGTTTTGAAGTAACTGCTACTAATTGTGGCAGTTTTGGAGGAGAAGGATTCTTTTCTGACCTGAACGGTAGCTGGGATAACGCCAGTAGTAATAGCCAAGGCGATAGTTGTTCGTCACCCGATTTATTCTCGGAGTGCAACCTAATCTTTGGCAATCCCAGCCCAACAAATATGCCCAACTCGCTTCTTGGCTTTCAGTACTCAAGAACAGGAACAAGACATGCTGGAATTATTACCCATGAAGCATTAGACGAGTACAGAGAATACATCCAAGGGCAAACCTCGGCACCCTTAGCTGCGGGGCAAAGCTATTGTGTAAGTATGTATGTAAGCCTCGGAAACGCTGTGATGTTTGCAACAGATAACATGGGTATTTACTTCGGAAATACACCGTACCAAAGAGACCCATGTCCGGGTCAAACCAACTCTGGAATTTACGTTACACCGCAATTAAACTATGACTGTGCCGCTATTGCAGACACGTCTAATTGGGTTCGATTAGAATGGAATTATGTTGCCTCTGGAGGAGAACAATACTTTATGATTGGAAACTTCTTTACCAACTCCAACACAACCATAGTTAGTAATCCAGGAGGGAACTTCACCAACCCGTATGCTTATTACTTTATTGATGATGTGAGTATAATAGCTTCTAATGCGTGTTGCTACGCAGACTTGGCTGAAACTCCAATCGTTTGTGCCGCAGATGCCCCAATTACCCTTAGTGCTGTTGGTGGTGTAGGTTCTGATTGTTCTAATACTGTAACAGGAACATGGTCTGGTAATGGAATTACCGATGCAAATTTGGGCACATTCGACCCAAGTGTTGCAGGAGCAGGAACGCATGCAATTACGTATACACTGAGCTGCGGATATGCTGCAACAACCTCAGTTGAAGTAAATCCATGTGCCACGCTTTCAGTTTGCGAAGAAGCCAACGGAGATTTCACCGTATCTGGAGGAACTGGACCGTACACCTGGAGTGAAGAAGGCCAGATTGAAGATTGTAGTGCTTGTCAGGATTTGTTTCTAATTCCGCCATGCTCTTTCCCTCCAGGTTGTAGCGTAACGCTTACAGGATGGATTGAGTTTGCAACGGGTTCAACTGTTACTCCGGGTTCCAACTATCCTATTCAAGTTATAGATGCTGAGGGTGGTGTAATAGAGATAAGTAGTGCAGCTGCCGTTCCTGCTTGTTCAGGATTGCCATGTGAACTAGAGGTTAGTTTAGAGACCTTAAATTCTGCTTGTGATGATAATGCGGATGGTTCAATTACTGTTACAGCGCAAGGGAATATTGGAACAGTAACCTACAGTTGGGATACGAATCCCCTTCAAAATGGGGCTACCGCAAGCGGACTTGCAGGTGGGAGTTATACCGTTACGGCTACAGATCAGCAAGACTGTACTGCATCGTTAACCGAAACGATTACGGTCAGTTCTGTAACAGCAGATGCCGGAGAAGATAGAACAATCTGCAAGGGTGGTTCGGTTACTCTAACTGCAACTGGCGGTGTGTCATACGTTTGGGAAAACGAAACAGGAGTAACCGCTCCTGGAGAAGTAATCACGTTTAGCCCTAGTGAAACCACAACTTATTCGGTTACCGCAACCGGATCTGGAGGCTGCACAGATATTGATTTTGTTACCGTTAACGTGTTTCAGGTGCCGCTTGTGAGCCTGACAACTCCAGCAAATCAATTATGCAACAATGCAAGTTCTATTGAATTAACAGAAGACCCAACTGGCGGAGTGTTTGACGGTGCAGGAATGAATGGAAGTACGTTTAATCCTGCAATTGCTGGAGTAGGAACGCACATAGTTTCCTACACATATTTTGAGCAAGTAGAATGCCCTGTAACAGATACCGTAATCATTACCGTTGATTTGTGCACTGGTATAGAAGATGCTTCAATACAGTTTGGATTGCTTGTTCATCCAAATCCAACTTCGGGATTCTTGCTTGTGGAAAATGCTGGCTCCTTAACAGGTCAAGCGGAATTCTCAGTAACTGACATGGCTGGGAAAATGATTGTGAATCCAACTCAAGCTTCTTTAGATGGGCTCAGACTTGCAATAGATTTAAGTTCGCTTTCTGCCGGAATGTATTTCCTTAATGTGAGTCAACACGGTTATTGGGTAGCAACTATTCGTGTTAGCAAAGAGTAGCATACATAAGTACCTAATAAATACTAGGGGCGATATGAACATATCGCCCCTTTTTTGTTCTTATAAGTAGTTAATCGCCTATTGATTCTCATTCATATTCAATTAGTTTTGAAAATCTAAATTCAACACTATGACCGAATTCATCGAAAGACCAATGCTTACGGAGGAACACAAAATGTTCCAGCAGTCTGTAAGAGACTTTATTGCACAAGAAATAGTGCCGCATAATGCCGAATGGGAAAAGAACCATATGGTAAGTAGAGAGAGTTGGACTACGATTGGTGAGAACGGATTCTTGTGTATGCAAGTACCAGAGGAATATGGTGGTTTGGGGCTTACGGATTTCCGTTACAACGCCATTTTTGCAGAGGAGTTGAGCAGGGCAGGAGTAGCAGGTCCGGCTGTTGGTTATCCCCTTCACAGCGATATTGTTTTACCATATATCCTTGATTTCGGAAGTGAGGAAATGAAGAAAAAGTGGTGTCCGAAAATGGTGAGCGGAGAAGCTATTTCCGCTGTAGCCATGACAGAGCCAGCCGCAGGCAGCGACCTCCAAGGAATGAAATGTACTGCTGAGGACAAGGGAGACCACTATTTAGTTAATGGTTCAAAAACCTTCATAACCAATGGTTACTTGTGCGATATCTGCGTAACAGCCGTTAAAACAGACCCTCAATTAGGTGCAAAAGGAATTAGCCTTTTGTTGATTGAAGCAGATATGGAAGGCTTTACCAAAGGAGAACCATTTGAGAAAATCGGACTTCACGCACAAGATACCTGCGAGCTATTTTTCGATAACGTTAAAGTGCCGAAGGGAAACCTAATTGGAAAAGAAGGAGAAGGATTTAAATACTTGATGCATGAGCTAGCCCAAGAACGTCTCGTTGTTGGGATTGGCGCAATTGGTGCTGCCGAAGGAATCTTCCGTAAAACGGTGCAGTACGTTACGGATCGTAACGCTTTTGGACAAAGCATTTCTCGTTTTCAGAATACACGTTTTAAAATGGCCGAAATGGCCACAGAAATAACTAAATCTAGAGCTTTTTTAGACCAGTGCTTAATGCTTCATTTAGATGGAAAGCTAGATGCAGCGATGGCAAGTATGGTAAAGCTAACCACAACAGAAGTGCAGTGCCAAGTGGCAGATGAGTGCTTACAATTGCACGGAGGCTACGGCTACATTTGGGAGTATGATGTGGCACGTGCTTGGGCAGATGCCCGTGTGCAGCGAATTTATGCAGGAACCAACGAGATTATGAAAGAGCTCATAGCCCGTAAAATTCTTGGTAAATAGGCTTTCTTTATTCGTTATTGTACTTGTTGTAATCAATGTCAGTTCGATTGATTTGGCACAAATCGTATAGAGAACAGTCCCATTGCTCTAGTTCCAATCATTACAATTTGTTTAATCTTTCGAGGATTCAGTGAAGCCTCATTTTTATCATAAATTCCACTAACGACTGCATTCCCTCGACAAACGACCAAACAGCATTGCTCGCTTTTTGGTAAGAGTATGGAAACGCACCGTTATGAAAAGATTACTCCTCATTTTGAGCCCGCTTACTTTCTTGTTGTTTTCCTACGGCCCTGTTGCTGTTGTTGAAGACTTCAGCTACTCGGTATCGCTAGACGGAAGACCAATTGGAACATACAAGGTCAACAAAACGGACGTAAATGGTACTTCAACCTTTAGGGTTGAAACCAACACCGAAGCTGGGTTAATTAGAAAGTCGGAACACAAATTTGTCATGCTGAGTTCGTATGACGATTCTAAACTCATTGCTTCTGATATGAAAACATGGGTGAACGAAAAGTTGGAATACAGCAACGTCATTCATTGGGATGGAAATCAGTACATGAAACAGAATGGAGAAGAGTTGAAGGACATGTGTAATCAGCTAGTTACTTATAGTTCTGCATGTGTCTTTTTTGAAGAACCAATTGGAAGGAGCACATTCTTTTACGAAAAGTTTGGGAAGGATTTAGAAGTAGCCGATTTAGGAGATCACCGATATGAGATTGAGTTGCCAAACGGAGGAATTGAGCGCTACACGTACTTTAATGGAGAAGTGATTAAGGTTGAGTTTGTACAAAGCTTTACCACCATAACGCTAAGAGCAACATCTTAGATTAACATTTAATCTATTGAACCGAACATTCCGAAGTGGCCCGAGAGGGTCGCTTTTTTTATTCTGAAGTGTAAGATTGGTGTCGGTTTATCAACTGACTACAAAAACCTTAGTCATCAACTTGCGGTATGTGCAAATTTTTAGTCCTGAAAAGAGTCTCCCTCTTTTTAATACTTCCAGTTTACTTGCTCCTCTCTTCATGGTGCCAGGCGCAGCAACAGAGCAGTTCAACTACAAAGTAATCGTATACAACCGAACCATAGTTGCGTTTTCTGCTACCAGAACGAATTCAACACCGTTATCACAAGCGAGGCTAGAGCGTTAAGCCGATCATTTTGCGAAACAATCAATTCATAAGGCGACTTATACAATCCTGAATTTTCCTGATTCAAACTTTAGACGTTTCTTAGTAATGCAATTTGATTAACGTCTAAATTTCAGATAATCAGTGAGTTACAGCGTTGTTTTTAGCCATGCAATAAACTAGAATTTGTGCAGTTCGCGCATGAATGATTAGAATTTTGTGAAAAATTCTTTGATTATCATCAATTCTAATCTTTTAGACTTGTTAGTCCTTTGTCGGTGTCAGTTAGTAAATCAATGGCTAGTGGACTGGCCTAATAAAAACTAAAAAACAAAGACAATGAGAAAATGGAAAGTCGCAGTATTGTCATTAGCTATTGCTGGTGTAACTGTAAACGAAAGTATGGCCCAATTATCTGTGGGTGTTAAAGGAGGAGGAACTCTTAATACAGTTTCTGGTAACACGGCTGAAACAACCGAAAAGGATATGACTTTTGGGTATCAGTTTGGAGCTACGTTAAACTATGGTTTCAACGATGTTTTTTCACTTCAACCAGAAGTATTGTTCATTCAGAAAGGAGGCAGAGCATCGTCTACTCTTACGGATGACTATTCTCAATTAACTTCCAATTACATAGCTATTCCTGTTCTTGCCAAAGCAGAATTTGGTGGCGAGAAATTCAAAGGATATGCGGTTCTTGGACCTTATGCTGGCTATTGGGCTGGTGGTAAAAACAAGACAAGTGTTCTTGGAACGGAGTCAAAAGAAAGCATCGATTTTGATGGTAATATTGATGGCTACGAGCAGAACCGAATTGATTTAGGAATTAATGGCGGACTGGGTATGCAATATACTATTGGCAGAGGAAATATATTTCTAGATGCTCGTTATGGTTTTGGTCTGTTTGATACCAATAAGTTTGATGCAGAACCAGACGGATATAAGACAGTTGCAAATAGATCTGTTGAAGTATCTTTGGGCTATATGTTTAGATTGAGTAAAGAAGGTTGATTAAAACGAAAGTGAAATAACCAGTCCGGTCATTGTACCATTAGCCCTTTGGGGCTTTTGGTGTTTAACATAGGCTTAACGTAATCCAAAAGGTGGAAAAAGCAGTTGCTTTACATAGCTACATTCAGGGGATTGTAGATTTTTCAGATGAAGAAATGGAGATTATCATGTCTCATTTCAAACCTATGTCTTTACCATCAGGAGAATATTTTGTGGATGAAGGTTTGATTTGTAACAACATAGGATTTATCACCAAAGGGTATCTGCGTAGTTTCTATGAAATTAATGATGTGGAGGTAACTACCATGATTAATACTAAGCACAACATTGTAACGGCTCACACAAGTTTTACCCTTCAAAGGCCTTCTATGGCTTACATACAGGCCATTACAGATTCAGAATTATTGGTTCTGAGTTATGGTAGCATGGAAGAGCTTTACAAGCGTATTCCAAAGTGGGAAAGACTTGGGCGTTTAATTACCGAGCAGGTATATGGTTATGTTGAAAGTAGGGTAGTTGACTACC
>JBLHEU010000046.1:0-18387 GCA_047614525.1 Bacteroidia bacterium
TTACCGATAGCAAAAGCATCATGCTAAATAACTTTAACGGTAACCCTCTAGATAGTGAAGATGAGTTCCAGTTAGCCTCCGTTAACCTAACACAAATGAACGACCCAGACTTGTATTTCCGCTTATCATACAAGCAGCGTTCTGGTGGTGCGAACGATAATCTTAGAATTTACGTTTCAAGAGATTGTGGTGATTCTTGGCAAATTAGATATCAGAAATCGGGTGCATCGCTTGCAACTGTTTCAGGTACACAGGGGTCTCCATTTACCCCAAACTCTGAAGCGGATTGGGAATTGGTTGATGTAAATCTTTCTTTATACGCAAACGATGAACATGTATTGGTAAAATTCCGAGGAACAAGCGATGAAGGAAACAACATTTATATCGATGATATTCAAATTTCAGGCCCGCTTGGCGTACCAGAACAGCAACTAGATTTTGATTTTTCAGTAGGACCCAATCCGGTAGTCGGTAATGCAAAATTGTCTCTTAATGTGGTTAACGCTGGAGATTATCAAGTTGCATTACTTGATGTAACGGGCAAACAAGTTGCGTTGATCCATTCTGGAGAGCTGTCTTTCGGAAGTCACGATTTTGTGATTGAAGCTTCGAGCTTAAAAAGCGCTGGTGTTTACCTCATTCAGATAGACAATGACCAAGGGAGGAGCGTGAGGAAGTTGGTTATTCAATAAACTCATTTAGCAAGTGTTTGAAGGCTTGATTTATCGAGCCTTTTTTGTTTGAGAATAAGTTAAATCTTACGGTGACTGGTATCTTTGTCATTCCATTAAATCAGCATATCATGCGTAAAATCCATCACCTTTCTTCTTGCGATACCTGCCAAAGAATCATCAAAGAACTCGACTTAAAAGAAAAAAGTTTTCAGTTTCAGGATATAAAAACTGACAATATTTCTGCCGAAGAATTGGATGCTGCTAAGGAGAAAATTGGTTCGTATGAAGCCTTGTTCAGCAAACGCGCGCAGAAATTCCGCAAGATGGGTTTGAATGATATGCAGCTAGCGGAAGCCGATTATCGCAAGTATATCTTGGAAGAATACACCTTTCTTAAACGTCCGTTCATTTGGATTGATGACGAAGTGTTTGTTGGCAATACCAAGAAAATGGTTGAGGCCGCGAAGACTGCGCTTGATGAATAAGCAACTATTAGCACATCTTGCGCTCATTGCTGCTCAATTGCTGTACGGTGCCAATTACACCATTGCTAAAGAGGTAATGCCTGAATTCATTCAGCCATTTGGTTTCGTGCTTTTGCGTTGCTTGGGCGCCACCGCACTCTTCTGGCTTGTTGGCCTTTTTGTGAAAGAAAAAGTAGATAGCAAAGACTTTCCAAAACTTGTCTTGGGCGCACTTTTCGGCATAGCCATCAATCAGCTTATGTTCTTTAAAGGGTTGAGCTTGACGAACCCGATTAATGCAGCGGTGCTGATGATTTCGACACCGATTATGGTGCTAATAATGGCTGCTTTAATTATTAAAGAACGGATTACGATTAAGAGAGCTATCGGAATCGCTGTAGGAATGCTCGGTGCGCTCATCATCTTGGTTATAGGTAAAAAGTTATCCTTCAGTTCTGATACCTTTCTGGGAGACATCCTCATATTCATCAACGCCTCTTCTTATGGCGTTTATTTGGTGCTCATATCTCCTATGATGAGAAAGTACCACCCAATTACGGTTATCAAATGGGTGTTTCTTTTCGGTTTGTTTATGGTTATACCTTTTGGGTACCAGCAGTTTTCAGAGATACAGTGGAGCACCTTTCCAACGCATGTTATTTGGGCAACGGTATATGTTGTAATTGGACTAAGTTTCTTAGCCTATTTATTCAATGCGGTGGCGCTGAAATACGTGAGTCCATCGGTGGTTAGCATCTACATTTATTTGCAGCCCATCTTCGCTACGGCTTTTGCCATTTCTTTGGGAAAAGACCATTTAGATTGGATAAAAATCTTGTCCGCAGCGCTTATTTGTACAGGTGTTTATTTAGTTAGCTCTAAACCAAAGAAGGCCGCTTAGGTTTTCGTCAAAGGCAAGGAAACAAAGAATGTAGTTCCTTTCCCAATTTCAGAGACAAACGAAATTTCTCCGTTTGCAGATTCGATTATATTTTTCACCATGGCTAAGCCTAAGCCCATGCCAGACGATTTGGTTGTGAAATTCGGCACAAAAATCTTGCCCTTCAAGTCATCGGGTATGCCAACTCCATTGTCCTTAATTTCTACAATCCAAGCTGAATTCTCTTGGGTTAAAGAAATTTGAACTACGCCATCAACTTGTTCGTCCATGGCCTGAATCGCATTCTTAATAAGGTTGGTGAAAACACGTAACATTTGTTCCTTATCCGCCTTAACGAATGCGTCTTCAATATTTTTTAGATTGAGACTTATAGTAACGCCAGAATTTTGGTGTAGTTCAGAAACGTTCCTTAAAACCTCGGCAAGATTCACATCTTCTACAACCGATTTTGGCATTTGAGCAAAGGAAGAAAACTCAGTTGCAATATTGGATAACGTGTCAATTTGCTCTACGAGTGTCTTAGCCACTTTATCAATTCGTTCACCTAAATCCTCTACTCCATCATTCTTACTTCTTTGTAGCATCTGTATGCTAAGCTTCATAGGTGTAAGCGGATTCTTAATCTCGTGTGCAACTTGCTTTGCCATTTCGCGCCAAGCACTTTCTCTTTCCGACTTTGCAAGAAGTTCGGCACTGGTCACCAGTTCGTTTATGGTGCGATTGTACTCATCCACCAATTCTCCTATCTCGTCATTGCTTTCCCACTCTATGGTACGGTTTGCTTGATCTAATTTCAGGTTTTTTAAACTCTCTCTTATAAAGCGAAGCGGCTCTGTAATACGATTTGAGATGACCAAGGCTAGCACAACCGAAATAAGTATGAGGAACACATAAATATTGGTTAACGCTGCTAATAGTGAGAAAACCTCTTGCTGCAATCCATACTGCCGAGCGAAATAAGGTAAGCTCATAAATGCTACAACCTCTCGTTTTTCGTTTCTGAAGGGTACGTAAGCAGTGAGATAGCTTAGATTTTCAATCGTTTCTTCTTGAATAAAACTTGTTTTCTGACCGAAACGCATTTCCACGTAGGCAGCCGGATTCATTACCTCGGCCATCAAGCCTTCATCGTATAATCTGGGTCGAGAAGTAGCCAATAATTTGCCATCTAATTGATACAGGTTAATATCAGTAAAAAACACTTTGGAAAACTTGACCAAAAGAGCAGAAAGCATGGTCTGATCCTTTTCGGTAAAGGAGTCTCTGTCTCGCAGTTTGTGCTCCATTTCAATCAAAACAGACTTCGATTTCTCGGAAATCATTTCCTCATTACGGTTATTGTATTCTCGTACTACGTAGAAAACCGTGAGAATTCCAATAAGCAAGAGTGATACAAAAAGCACCGAGCTCATGGCAAGGTTAATTCTGTTTCTGAAACTTCTCCTTTCTAAAATCCCGACCACTAATTGCCCACTCAACAGGGAGATTAAGACTGCGCAAAACAGGTAGAATAAGAAGAGGTACGAGAAAGTGGTTAGGTAACCTATAAACCCATTGGCTTTTCTGCTAACCACCACCAGTCTGCCTTGTATTGGGCGCGCAACTAAATGACTAAAATTATCTCTATTGATGAATGTGTGTTCGTTTGTAAAATCAGCATAGTTTTTATCCGATAAACTATACGCAAATGAGCCGTGCTGTTCCTCTAAATCGCCATTTGTATATAGCGCGTAAGAATATCCTTCTAGTTCTTGAGCATCGCTTATGCCTTGGTCTACAAATAGGTCGGTGAAACCTAGAATGTCATCAATTTTTTCTGGGATAAGTCGAATAAAAAGAACGAGGTCTTTTTGGGATCTACTTCCTGCTATCTCCAGCCGTGCTAAATACCCTCCTTTTGGGTTTAAATGGCCAACATATCGCAAAGGACCAGACATGGTTGGTCTTGCTACATCATAATCGGACTGTAGTTCAAAATAATTTGGTCCTGTTCGCTCACGGTCAGAGACCATTAATCCTCCTTCGTCATTATAAATGTCAATCACAGATAGGTACCGATTCCAATGGTCATAACTGAGTTTTTCATGAATGATGGAAAGGACGGATTCTGCATTTATTGGAGACGAAGTAAGAGCGGTGCGAAGTTGTCTGTTCGATTGTAGGTTTTTTGCCAGATTTTCGAATAGAAATTCGGTAATAGGGTCTTCTTGCTGATGTACTTTTCGAGCTATACCTATCCTAGAATCATGCTCATTTTCAGTTTCAATTCCTGTTAAGATGATGCAAGCCAGAAGCGAAAAAGCGAAAATGTTAGGCGTGTGCAAATAAATCCCCGAACGATGTTTCATCCAATTTTGAATGAGTAGTAAAAAACCGATGATGAGGCTACCCGAAACAGCAGTGACAATGGCAAGCTCATCTCCACCAAGAAACATTGCAACAGCTATTGTGCTTAAACACAGAAGTAGTGTTGTGATGATAAACCCACGGTTTTCAGTGAGTGTTTGGCTTAATAAAAAGCGAAAAACCAGGTAGTAATTGAAGAAAATAAGGAAGGATGTAAGCAGCCCGAAAAAGCTGTAAGTGGTTAGCGAAAACGGGTCGTTCAGATCAAGCGAGAAGGAAGAGTTAACCACCAGAATTCTAAGTAACTCGTGTACTGGCCACAGTAACATTACGGGAATAACCACCCCAAGTAACCGCTGCAACCAAACATTCTTAATAGAAAAGCTTGAGCTAGGTGTTCGGATGATAATTAACCATAGGAAGATTAGGTGTAAAATGAAATCTCCTAGCGAAGGAATTAGACTGGATGTTGCGTGTAAGGTTGGAGCAAAAAGCTCCAGCTCGTCAAGTCCTTTCGGCAGTTCCCACCAAATAAGTAAGGCTCTGCCGCAAAGAGCCAGAAAAACAAAAAGAAGGTTGCCAACTGTGTTGGAGCTCAGCTCAGAAATCCAGTTTGCAGCATGCCACATACTTAAGAGTAAAAGCACCAAAAAGGTTAACCATAAAACGGTGTTCCACGATGGGTTTTTACGCTCGTTTGCTGATGACTCGCGCAGCCGAACGGTATTTTCAATGCCACTTAAATTGATTAATTGAGAATCATGATTGCTAAGCGTAAAACCAAATCGTGGGTTGGCGGAAATCGATGGCCCCCAATGGTTTTTAACGTACTGATTTTCAAAGTCGTAGTTGGTTTTAAGTAGGGCGTAACCAACAAGTAATTGTTCTTCTACAGCAATGGTGCGGCACAAATACCAAGAATTCTTTAACTGAATTATGCCGTCTGTGGGCTTATGGCGTTGGTCAAAAGAGACTTCAAACGGAATTGCGTTTGTGGTCCAATCAACCGCCAAGTCTTGATGGTAAATAACAAATCCAATTCCCCGTTCCGACCAATAACTTTCTAAGCTGTTGAGTTCAAAATCACTTTCTTTAATTCTAGCATTGAGTTGTAAAAGCTGTTGATCTAACGTAAGTATCTCATCCTGAATAACCGCTATTTGGCCATCAGCTTTTTGCTTTTGCCAGTTGCCATGAATGACACTGGCAAAGCCAGTACAGATGGTGAGAATAAAAAGGACTAAGAATTTTTTCACTTAGAACAAACCCAGTTTAGCTAAAGATAATGTTTGGTAAAGGCTATTCTAGAATGAGTAGCGGCTGACGATAATTAACCTTTTCTCCTTCCAAGCTAATAATGTATGTGCCGTTTGGCGGAGTTTCTGCAAAGTGAAACTTGATTTCTGCATCAAAATTTAAAGCCTTTGTTTCTATCAGCTTACCATTCAGATCATGAATTTTTAAAATCGTTTCAGAATCAAATACACGACTGTCAGATTTTATACTGAAGCTGCCGTTCGAAGGATTGGGGTAGATTTTGATTTCAGCTTGTTCATTAGGCTCGATTCCACCTGGAAACCCACAACCCGCTCCAGGAGATGCAAAAATAGCAACTCCGTTTATCACTATTCCTGTTTCATCATATGATGAATGCCAATTTTCACCCAAGCTATTATCTTGTGACTCAACGCAAAGAGCTAATGAAGAACCGCTACCATTTGCTGCAGTTGGCCAAGGAGCCACATTTTCGTAAACAACCGAATCACTTACTGCTCCCATGGGGTTGTGAAGAATTAGAGGTTCTCCATCGTTGTTCAGCGCACCACTTACCCACTGCCTGGCAGGCATTCCAAATGTGTTTTCAAATGCTACCGAATCGATGGCTACAATAATATACTCATGTGGTTCTAGGATTGTGTTTGGTGGGAAAGTATACTCCACTCCAGCTACAAAGGAATAAGCACCAACATTTCGTTGGTTGGTAGGGTGAGGGTTACGAATTTCAATAAATTCCAGATTATTCATCCCAGCCTCTGGCGGGTGGTACATAATCTCAGTAATTGTAACTGGTGGACCACCCGGAGGGGCAGGTTGAGCATAACCAACGAGAGTAAGCCCAATAATCAAAAGGGTAATCCCTATTCTTTCTAAAATCATCATTTCAAAGATAGACCAATTGTTAGAGCATAAAAAAGGGTAGCCAACCGGCTACCCTTCACTAATTAGTGTTTGTGAGTGTTACTTCACCACCAAATTGTGTCTTTCAATTGATTTATCGTTCTCTAAACTCAGAATATAGAAACCTGATTTTAGGTCGGCATTGATGTTTAAGGTAGAAGTTCCTGTGGCAATCGTTTCAGTATAAACAACTTGACCAACGCTATTGAAAACCCTCAGTGTGCCGTTGTTTTCAAATGCCTCAAACTTCATTGAAAAAGCACCTTCGGTAGGATTTGGGTAAACCACCGTTGAAATTGCTTCGTTATCGTTAATTCCTGTTAGTGTGCAAGTAGAAGCAGCGTTAGGGTCTGCGAAAATCTCAGATCCATCAATAAGAATACCTGTAGCATTCTCCGAAAGAGTCCAGCTTTCTGGCAAGTTATTATCCGATGTAGGATCGCAAAGGGTAAGAGAGTATCCGTCTCCATCTGCCTCACTTGGCCAAGCAACAGCATCGTCAAAGAAAACCGTGTCTACAACCGTGTTAGAAGCATTTCTAAGCGCAAGTCCTTCACCGCTATTACTCAAAGAAGAAGTGGCCCCAGCCCATTCAAAAGCGGGTACTCCGTAAGCATCTTCAAAGATTACAGAATCACCAGAGACTATCACATACTCTCCGGTACCAAGTACAAAACCATCAGGAAATGTATAGGTGATTCCAGAAGAGAACGAATAACCCGTCATGTTGATAGTGACTGTTAAACTTGGGTTAAGAATCTCGATGAATTCTAATGTGTCGTTACCCGCTTCAGGCGGATTGTACATAATCTCCGTAATTACGGGAGATACGCCACCACCAGGAGCTGGTTGAGCAAAAGCATCCAAACTAATAGTTAGGATAATCGCCACAAGCGAGAAAGAAAGTAGAGTTGTTTTCATGTGCTGATTGTTTGACGCTAAGATAAGCAGCCAATATTGATTGGCCCTTAATTGACAATGAATCTTTCAATCATTTACGAATTGAGAATTCTAGTGAAAAGGTACCCGTATTTGTTGGAACCAAAAACGCCTATCCGACTAAGTCGGATAGGCGTTTGTAATTGTTTTGGTAGAGATTGTCTATTACCCTTCCAGCGCAGCTGCTCCACCAACAATCTCTAGGATTTCGTTGGTAATGGCGGCCTGACGAGCCTTGTTGTAAGAGAGCTTCAACTCCTTTAATATGTCAGAGGCATTGTCTGTTGCTTTGTGCATAGCCGTCATTCGCGCTCCGTGTTCAGCAGCATGGCTATCTAGCGTTGCTTTATAAAGCTGAGTTTTCAAAGAACGAGGAATCAAATCGAGAACGATTTCTTCTTTAGTCGGCTCAAAGATGTAATCGGTTGTGGAGGTGTTTTCTGTTGCTTCTGGTGGTGCAACCGGTAGAAACTGCTCAGCAACACAATTTTGAGTTGCAGCATTCTTAAACTGATTGTAAACTAAATCTACACGATCATACTTTCCTTCAACAAATGCTTCCATAATGCTTTCAGCAATAGGAGCAATTACATCAAAAGTTAGGCTGTCATAAACGCTATCGTTACGCTCAATTACGTTGAATTCTCGTCTAGCTAAAAACTCACCAGATTTCTTTCCAATAGAAAGAACATCTATTTGTTTTCCAGTATAAACTCCACCTGCAAGAGCTAAAACCCTCTTGTTTACGTTTGAGTTGAAACCACCGCAAAGACCACGATTTGAAGAAACAGCTACCAGTAGAACTTTTTCAATCGGACGTTCGGTTGAATAAGCGCCTCCTTCCGAAGAATCTAAGCTCCCGCTAAGGTTCTCCAGGATCTCTTTTAACTTTCCAGCATACGGACGCATACGTGTAATTGCATCTTGCGCTCTTTTAAGCTTGGCAGCAGAAACCATCTTCATGGCAGACGTAATCTGCATGGTAGAACCGATGGAGGTAATCCTTTCGCGTACTTCTTTTAATCCAGCCATTGCCTAGTTGATAAGGGAATTAGTTGATTAGTATTTGCCAGCTAGGTCCGCAGCAACTTTTTCAAGTGTATCTGTAACCTCAGGAGTCAATTTACCAGCTTTCAAGGTGTCAAGAACATCTCTGTGCTTAGCATCCATGTAGTCTAAGAACTCAGACTCAAACTCACGAATCTTTTCAACAGGAACTTTGCTCAAAAGACCTTTTGAACCTAGGTAGATGATAGCAACTTGCTTCTCAACAGAAACAGGAGCGTACTGTCCTTGCTTCAAGATTTCCACGTTACGCTTACCTTTTTCAAGTACGTTCATGGTAGCAGCATCAAGGTCAGAACCGAACTTTGCAAATGCTTCAAGCTCACGGTACTGCGCTTGATCAAGCTTCAGTGTACCTGCAACCTTCTTCATCGACTTAATTTGTGCATTACCACCAACACGTGATACTGAGATACCAACGTTAATCGCTGGACGAACACCTGCGTTGAAAAGGTTAGACTCTAAGAAAATCTGACCATCTGTAATCGAAATTACGTTGGTTGGAATGTATGCAGAAACATCACCAGCTTGTGTTTCAATAATTGGAAGTGCAGTCAAAGAACCACCACCTTTCACTTTGCCTATCAAAGATGGTGGAAGGTCATTCATATTTTTCGCTACGTTATCATCGTTGATCACTTTTGCAGCGCGCTCAAGTAATCTAGAGTGTAAGTAGAAAACATCTCCTGGGTAAGCCTCACGTCCTGGAGGTCTTCTCAATAGTAGAGACACCTCACGATAAGCAACTGCTTGCTTAGATAAATCATCATAAATAATTAATGCTGGACGACCCGTATCCCGGAAGTATTCTCCAATTGCAGCACCTGAGAAAGGGGCATAGAACTGAAGTGGTGCAGGATCAGAAGCTGTTGCAGTAACAACAACAGTATAAGCCATTGCGCCAGCATCTTCTAACGTTTTAACGATTCCAGCTACAGTTGAACCTTTCTGGCCAATTGCAACATAGATACAGAATACAGGCTCGCCTGCATCGTAAAATTCTTTCTGGTTGATGATGGTGTCAATCGTCACAGCAGTCTTACCTGTCTGACGGTCACCAATGATAAGCTCACGCTGACCTCTCCCAATAGGAATCATTGCGTCAATTGCTTTGATACCAGTTTGAAGTGGCTCGGTTACTGGCTGACGGAAAATTACACCTGGCGCTTTACGCTCAAGAGGCATTTCAAAAAGCTCACCAGCAATTGGTCCTTTTCCATCAATTGGAGCACCAAGTGTGTTTACAACACGACCTAAAAGACCTTCTCCTACTTTGATAGAAGCAATCTGACCAGTACGTTTTGCAGTAGAACCTTCAGCAATACCTACTGAAGACCCAAGAAGTACAGCGCCTACGTTATCTTCCTCTAGGTTAAGGATGATTCCGCGAGTACCTCCGTCAAATTCGATAAGCTCACCTGCTTGAACGTTTGAAAGACCGTAAATACGAGCAATACCATCACCCACTTGGAGTACAGTACCTACTTCTTCCAGTTCAGCTTCGCTTTTGTAGCCTGAGAGTTGTTCTCTTAAAATACCTGAGATCTCTGCTGGGTTGATGTCTGCCATTTTATTAGTGTTTGTTCGTCCGCCTCAGGCGGACCAGTGTAATTAAATTCCTTTAGCGAATGAGTTATTCTTGAATTCTTGGCGTAGATCACCGATTTTACTCAAAATCGAAGTGTCCAATTGTTTGTCGCCAATGCGGAGAATGAAACCTCCAATTAGTTCTGGGTTAACCTCCATTTCGAGATCAACCGTTCCCCCACCAACTTCTTTCTGAACGAGAGCTTCAATTTTCTTCTTAGCATCGTCAGCAAGCACAGCAGCAGAAGTTACAACTGCAGTCGTAATTCCTTTCAATACTTTGTATTGAGCGATAAATGCATCAGCAATTTCAGGTAATGCGCCTTCTCGTCTGTTCTTGGTAATGAGGTTGATGAAAAGCATAGTCACTTCACCTACGTTTTTGCCGTAAACAGAGTTGAGAATGCTAATCTTCTTTTCTGTGTTAACCACAGGGCTTTTTAGTAGAACAACTAAATCACGATTTTCAGAGCAAGTCTTTTGAATCAAAGACATGTCTTTGAAAGCCTCTTCTAAGTTTCCCTTTTCAGCTACAAGGCCTAAAAGTGATTTCGCGTATCGTGTTGCAACCTTTGTCTGAGCCATATCAGTTCAGCTTGATGTCTTCCAAAAGTGAATCAACAAGTTGCTTTTGCTTTGCAGCATCGCTCAACTCATTTTTCAAAATCTTCTCTGCAATGTCTACAGAAAGAGAAGCCACATGATTCTTGATTTCAGCCATTGCAGCTAATTTCTCGGTTTGGATGTTCTCACGAGCAGAAGCAACAATCTTGTCTGCTTCTGATTGAGCTAAGCCTTTTGCATCAGCAATCATCTTCTCCTTAATCTCTTTACCTTCTTTAAGAATGGTGTCGCGCTCTTCGCGAGCTTGCTTCAAGATAGCTTCGTTTTCAGACTGAAGCTTTGCCATTTCGGCTCTTGCATCATCAGCAGAAGCTAAAGCGTTCTTAATGCTTTCCTCACGCTCCTTGATTGTTTCAAGAATTGCAGGCCAAGCAAATTTTCCAAGACCAATCCATACAACCAAAAAGGCGATGGTCATCCAAAAGATGAGTCCTAATCCAGGTGTTACTAATCCCATTTTGTAATCTTTTTAATCGTTCAATCAATTCAGAAACCCCAACGGTGCTGACCAACCGTCAGCACCGGGGCTTCAAATCCTTGGTTTGTCTCAATTACTTAAGAGCAATCAAAAGACAAACAATGATTCCGAAAAAGGCAGCACCCTCAACAAGAGCAGCAGCAACAATCATGTTTGCACGAATGTCACCAATAGCTTCTGGCTGACGAGCCATAGACTCAAGAGCAGAACCACCGATTCTACCGATACCGATACCTGCACCAATTGCAGCAATACCAGCTCCGATACCTGCGCCCATGTAAGCGTTTGCTAAACCGTCTAAAAGAATTGATAAAATTTCCATTGTGGATATATTAAAGATTAATTGATTACTAATTAATGATGCTCTTCAACCGCTGCACCGAAGTAAAGAGCTGATAAAAGCGTGAAAACATAAGCTTGTAGAAATGCTACTAGAATTTCCATAACGTTCATGAAGATGGCAAAGGCCAAAGACACGATTGAAACGCCAAACCCAGCACCAGTTCCGTACTGACCAGCAAAAATGAATATCAAACTCATAAAAGCGAGTATAATGATGTGACCTGCGGTGATGTTTGCAAAAAGTCGAGCACAAAGAACGATTGGCTTAATGAAAACCCCCATAATCTCAATAGGAATCATCAATGGGTAAAGCCAAAGTGGAATGTCTGGAGCCAATAGGTGCTTCCAGTAATACTTGTTACCACTTACATTAGTAATAACGAATGTGAACAAGGCTAAAACCAATGTTACCGCGATGTTTCCTGTAACGTTGAATCCGCCAATAAATGGAATAAGACCAAGCATGTTGGCAGTCCAGATAAAGAAGAAAATCGTCAACAAGTAAGGAAGAAACTTCTCGTAGCGAGGACCAACAGATGGCTTAGCAATTTCGTCACGTACAAATAAGATAATCGGTTCCATAAACGACTGCAATCCTTTAGGAGCTTCGTTAGGGTTTTTCTTATAAGACCTAGCTATGCTCATAAAAACCAAGAACATGATTAGGATAGTAAGCAGAATACCAAATGTTGTTTTGGTAATTGATAAGTCGATGAATGCGCCTTGAGTACCAGAGAAAATGCCACCTAAATTCTCAGCTAAATAGCCTTGAGAAGCTGGGTCGTCAGATTGACTTACGTCTCTTTTGTACACATGACCCTCTTGTATGATATAACCATCGTATTCTTTGTGCCCATGCTCAAATTTAGATGACATGAAAACGCTCAAACCATCACCTACACTATAAATGATAATTGGCAATGGGATACTAATCGGATGATCACCGATGTCCATTAGATGAATGTCATGCGCATCAGTAACGTGATGCATAATCATTTCCCCAGCGTTGAATTTTTCACCAGACTCTGTGTCGCCAGAAGCCAACACAGTTCCAGAAGTTAGAAAGACTACTGAGAGAAGAAGTAGGAGTGGCTTAAAAGCCTTGTAAATACTGTGTTTTTGCATCACCAAAAAAGAGGTTTAGTACCGCTCGATTTTCAGGGCGCAAATATAGGGAAAAACTAAACGAATATTGCAAGCGTTTTTGATCGAATTTCTGACATCGTCATACGACCAATTCTTACCCCTCGAAAACCATTGAAAATCAGTCCTTTTTCTTCAGAAAAGAAAGGGCCGAGGTTACTTCTAAAACCGTGTAAACCACATAAAGAATCAAGAATGTGACGATTACTGGCGTAGCTGCATCTTTAAAAATGTAGACATAAACGCCTAACGCTACGATGTAAACCATCATTTTTAATCCGGTAATGGCCATAAAGTATGTAGGGAAAAGCTGAGGTTTTTCTTTGGAAGCTTTAACCGTAAACTGATGAACAGCTACGCTTGTTCCGAACATAAAAATGCCGCAAAAGGAAATATGGATTGCCTCGAACGCTACAGCAGTTAGTTCATTCAGTATGGCAACGATAACCATCGTCAGGAGATAGACGATGATTGCTTTTGCTGAATATTTCATCCTTTCAGAAGGTCTTTAACTGCAAAATACATGGCTAGAATTACGGCTAGAATAGTGAGACCACCTGTAAAAAAGGGTGTTTCATTTTGAAGATACTCATCAAGCTTTTTACCGCCCAACGCACCAATAACAATTATAAGGGCCATTTGAGTGGCCATTGATGAATACTTGAGAAAAGCGTTAGGCTGTTTTTTCTTGCCGCTGTTCTTCTTTTCTTGACTGTCCGGCATTAGAAATATCCTTGATTACACCGCCCATACTACATGAACCGGTGAAAGTAGCTCCTGGCTCAATGGCCAATTTCTTAGTTATAATGTCTCCGTGAACTTTAGCAGTAGCCTTTAAAGAAAGAAGATCAGAAACCATAACATTAGCCTTGATGTGACCTTCAATTTCAGCGTTTTCACACCTAATATCCCCTTCAACTGTACCGCTTGCGCCAATTACAACACGTCCCTGACACTCTAACGAACCAATCAGTTTACCATCAATACGCAAGTTTCCTTTCGCCTTAATGCTTCCTTCAATAACTGTATCGCTGTTAATATGGTTCGGCATTCCAGATCCAGAAGTACCTTTTGAGCTTTCGCTACTTGTTTTGTTGTTGAACATTTTCCTTTCCCTTTGTAACTTGCCCCACTCAACAAGCATTGCGCAAGTCTTTGTGAAGGGCGTCAAAGATAATAATCCTATGTAAGTGGTTGTTTTTACGCATGTTGCATTAACTATCGTTATTAAAATTTTAGATGGCAGATAATCCGATTAGATTGCATTTTAAAGCGCAAATTGGCGCAGACGTGGCAATTACACCTTCTGGTTTTAGCGAATGGCTTAAGTTTAAGATGATTGAAGTAGAGGATGATTCGATTGTTGTTGAAGTAGTTATAAGACCAGAAATGTGTAACCCTGTAGGAACCCTCCATGGTGGAATTCACTCTGCAATTTTGGATGAGGTGATTGGAATGACCGTTGCCGCAATGGGCAACGACACTCACTTCGTGTCTCTTAATATGACTACAGATTATTTGCGTGCCGCAAGGGCTGGAGAGCGGGTTACCGCAATTAGTCGGGTCATTAGGAAAGGAAGAACGGCAATACATTTAATAGCACAGCTTACCAATGCTGATGGAAAAGAACTTTCGCGTGCAACGCAGAATATGGTTTCAATTGGAGCTCCAATGAAAATGTAATGCGAAAGCTTTCGGCAGTCATAATCACTTTTAATGAAGCGCGAAACATAAAGCGTTGCATAGAATCTCTGCAAGGCGTTGCAGATGAAATTATTGTGGTTGATAGTTTCTCAACCGATGCTACAGCAAGTATTTGCAAAGGTTTAGGTATCCATTTTTATGAGAGAGAATGGAAAGGATATAGCAAACAAAAGAATTTCGGAAACGGATTAGCAAGCAACGATTGGATTCTCTCCATTGATGCAGATGAAGCACTTTCTGAAGACCTACAAAAAGCCATTATTAATGTAAAGACGGAACCGCATGAGAATTTCTCCTTTGCTCGGTTAACCAATTATTGCGGAAAATGGATTAAGCATTCGGGATGGTATCCTGACACCAAAACCCGAATGTTCAATAGAACTAAATCCGACTGGCAAGGAGATGTGCATGAAACGCTTACAATCGATTCAAAATCGGTTAAGAAACTGAAAGGAGATTTGCTGCATTACAGTTACAATAGTGTGAGTGACCATGTAAAACGAACCGATCGATATTCTACGCTTGGTGCGCAAGAGTTGTTTGATAAAAAGAAGAAATCGAGTGTACTCAATCTCATCTTTAATCCGTGGTTGAAGTTTCATAAACTCTACTTTCTTAAGTTGGGCTTTTTGGATGGAATGGCTGGTTTTACAATTGCGCTTATTACCGCTTACGGCACGTTTCTGAAGTACATTAAACTTCATTATTTGGAAAAGGGTTGATGCAGTTTTCTATCCTAATACCAACTTGGAATAATCTAGAGTTTTTGAAGTGTTGTGTGAACAGCATTAGAAAGAACTCCATCGCGCAGCACGAAATTATTGTTTATGTGAATGATGGCGCTGATGGGTCTGCCGAATGGTGCAAAGCGGAAGGATTGAAGTTTATTCATTCTGCCAAAAACGTTGGCGTTTGTACTTCACTTAACGCCTTGTTTGAAATAGCTACGAAAGATATTATCTGCTACGTGAATGACGACATGTACCTCTGTCCAAAATGGGACGAGCCATTAATCAGCGAGATAGAAAATATTGGGCACCATAAATTCTATTTGAGTGCCACCATGATAGAGCCCGAAGAAACACGAAACAAGTGTGTACTTGCTCCATTTGTTTTTGGCAAAGCGCCATCAGAATTTAATGAAGACGGTTTGCTTGCCGCGCTGCCTGATATGAAGAAAGCTGATTGGAGTGGTGCAACTTGGCCGCCAAATCTGATGCACAGAAAGATGTGGGAAGCCATAGACGGCTACGGAGAGGAGTTTAGTCCTGGGTTATATTCAGACCCAGATGTTAGCATGAAAATGTGGCAGCAGGGCGTTCGGGTTTTCAAAGGAATTGGAGAAAGCCGAGCGTATCATTTCATGTCCAAATCTACGGGTAGAGCTAAAATGAATGATGGCAAAACTACTTTCCTAAAAAAGTGGGGAGTTAGCTCTTCTTGGTTTGTGAAAACAGTATTAAAACAAGGAGAAGTGTATTCCGGTCCGCTGGCTGAAAAGGAGATTTCACCAAACCTGAAGGACAGAATTAAAGGCTGGATGGCTTAACCATCAGTGTCTGAAAACTCTTTTCGGATAATCAGCAGGCTATTGAAAAACGCAAATAGCGTGACTCCAGATTGAGTTCCGAGTGTATTGTCCGTTAAAAACGAGGTTAGCACTAAGGCGATAAACATTAGGTACAGGTAATCTTTGTAATACAAGCCTACTGGAAAAAGAAGCGCGAATATGAACCACAATAATCCCGAAAGGCCAACCACAATTCCAACAGATAGAAATTGGTTGTGAGAGATGTCTTGAAACTTTGGTAGCATTCCGCGGTCATCCTTATCGTAAGCAGAACGGTACGCTAATCGCATATCGCCAGTTCCCACTCCCAATACTGGATTATTCAGCATTATATCTAACCCAATTTTAAAGTAAACCCAACGCATAAGTAGAGAACTGTGATTGGAGCTGCCATGGTATTGGTAAGCGTCAACTTGCCAAAACATTTGTGCAATTCTCCTAGAAACGCCCCATTTGCTGGTGTATTTATAGTTTGTGTATCCCTTTTCAATGAAGGCCACATCTGCCGCAGAAATGGTGTTTAGACCAGCGGAATCTTTTTTAACTCCGAGCGAACTCAGATACCGTATCATGGTAAACTTTATCGGCTGACCGCTTTCGTCATCATCAGCAAAATTCATGTCGCTGTATTTCGGCCATTCACGCTCCAGCTCGTCCATACAAACGAAGTTCCAAACCCGATGTCCGTTTTCCGTGTAGGGTACATCTTTCTGATGAGAGTAGTAGTTTCCGTTGAGGGTTTTAACCGTTAGAGAAAGCTGGTTATGCGGAACTTCAAAATTGTTATTTAGTCGTATGGCGTTTACATAAATGAGGCATGCAATTGCCCCAAGCAACATTGTGGTGAAAACCACAGCTTTCAGCTTATAATTTGATGACTTTATAAAAAGACGAAGTAGCGATAAACTAGCTAAAACGATAAACGCCAAGAACGCTGTAGCCGTTTCCATCAATACCATAAAAAAGAAGAACCAAATTGCCGTTGCTATGGCAAGTACCCGTTCTGTTAATGACCACAGTTTCCATTTCTTGGTGAGGTAATAAATAAGAATGAAAATGGCTAAAACCAGCATAAGACCGAATCTTATGTGAGAGATTACTACGGATAATTTACGCTTGTTTAGGATGTCTCCATCGTTCTCAACCAAGTAATGGATCATTCCAAGGGAAGTTCCAATTACACAGCCGACCACAAACAGCATAAGAATGTCTTGCAGTCGTTTGTTGCTTGGCATTTTAGATGTGAAGAGCAAGAATGGAAGCAGTAGAATTGGAAGCTTAACTCTGAGTTCTTTGAGCCCTTCGTCCAGGTTTTCGGTCCAAAACATGCCAACTACGAAAAGCAAATAAATTGAGGCGGAAATAAGAGATAATGGGTCTTTAATAAATTGAGTTACCCGCTCTTTGTATCGTGCTTCAAGCAACCAGTTTCCCGATAAGACGAACAAACCAATGCTGACCAAAAACACAGAAAGAGGAAGGCCAATAGCAATGCATGCCATGCCCCAAAAGGCAAGATTTCGATGTTGCTGGTCAGTTAGTTTCGGCATCATGGCCTAACTCAATTCAGCGATTAATCGCTACTTGTGTCTGAAAGGATACGACTGTATTCCTTTGTGTCTGCCAGAATTTCCAAGGCCTTTTTTACGTCACGATCGTCTTCTAGCATAGCTTCAATCCGACCATTTTGGTAATAGTATCTAGAAATAACCTCACCTCGTAAAAGGTCTTTTATTTCGGACTGAAACTCTTCCAAATCTGTCACTTTATTGTGTGTAAGCTTAGCTTCTAAGGCAGTAAATTCTTCTTTTATTCGAACAAAATATTTGTCTTCTTCGGCCACTTCTTTTAGCTTTTTCAACACCTTCTCACTATCAGTGCTGTATTCAAATTCCTTAGTCTCTAACCAGGTTTTGAATTCGGCAAACAGAGTGTCATTAATGTCGAAATCGGAGACTACAGGTATTTCTTTGTGAGTATGAAAATACTCCGTGGCATAATCGAAATAGAACATTTTCAAACCAAGATTGAAAGCGATATCAGAAAGCTGTATCGGTTCAACTTCTACATCGGGGTTAATCCCTCCGCCATCAAAAACGGCTCTCCCCACCTTGGTGGCGTACTTGGTAATCAGCGAATCTGGCACTTTTCCAACACTACCATCAGCATTTCTATTCGTGTAATCCAATGCTTGAATACACCTACCACTTGGAATGTAATACTTGGCCGTTGTTACTTTAAGCTGCGAGTTATAGCTCAAAGGTCTAGTTGTTTGTACCAGCCCTTTTCCGAATGTTCGCTGTCCAATAATTACACCCCTATCTAAATCCTGAATAACACCTGAAACTATTTCTGAGGCTGAAGCAGAACCA
>JBLHEU010000047.1:0-18054 GCA_047614525.1 Bacteroidia bacterium
ATCGGGCTTTGATGACTGTTTCCGTGCTTGAATTAGGTTGTAACCTCGTCTTCTAAATCAAGATGATCACCTCTTAAAGCTTGCGAAATATGGATTACATTATCCGCAATCTTCTCGTAACCACTAATTAAATCCATGAAGATTAAACCCGCTTCTAAGCTCACTTTATCTTTCTCAATGTTCTTGAAGTTCTTAGAACGGAACTTGTCTCGTTTTTTATTGATCAGAGACTCAACCTCAATAGCCCCTTCTAATGATATTTCGCTAGGGGAAAGCTTGAGGTTGCTCATCATTAATTCCATGCTCTTATCTACCAGAGATTTCATTTCTCTCAATGCTTCGCGATGACTCTCTTCGAACCAAATTTTCTTGTCAATCTTTCTCTCTATTGACTTAGACATCTGGTAATAAATGTCTCCAATAGATTCCATGTGGTTAACCACAGAAAGGTAGGATTGAACTTTTCGAGAGGATTCTGTTGAAAGTTCGTTTCTAGAAAGCGCCATTAAGAACTCAGCCACTTTCAGTTCAATTAAATCAGTATGGTCTTCATACTCCTTAATTTTGTCGAGAAGTTTTTTCTGCTTTTTCGCTTCGGTTTCTTCAATAAGGTCACTAATTTTTTGAACCCCTTTAATGTTGAGTTTTCCGAATTTCTGGATTTCGTTTTCTGCTTCTGCTAAGGAAATTTCTGGCGTTTGAACCAAGCCTCTTCCGATAAACTCTAAGGTGAAATCTTCGTCATCTCCCTTAGATTTAATGATTTTCTCAACTGTTTTGGCTATGAACGGAACGAACCCAATCAAAAGAATAACATTTAGAATGTTGAAACTAGAGTGGAAGATTGAAAGAGCAATTGGAATGTGCTCCGGGTTATATTCAGCATCTGCTCCAAAAGGATGCATGCCCATGTAGGTATTCATGTACCAGCCAATTCCTTTTAGGAAAAATGGGAATGCAATAAACATCCAAATAACCCCAAAAATATTGAAGATAAAGTGTGCACCAGCGGCTCGTTTTGCATGCACGTTTCCTACTAAGGCAGCAAGGTTTGCTGTAATGGTTGTTCCAATGTTTTCTCCAAGAACCATGGCCGCAGCTAATTCAAACGGAATCCAACCTTCAAAACACATAACCAGCGTTAATGCCATTGCTGCACTAGATGACTGAACAACGAGTGTAAGGATTGTTCCAACTGCGATGAAAATCAGGGTTGAAAAATAGCCCATATCTGCATAATTGGAGAGAAAAGCTAAAATCTCCGGGTTCGATTTGAGGTCTGGAACAGCGTGCTTCAACGCGTCTAAGCCCATAAAAAGAAGCGCAAATCCAATTAATACTTGAGCCCATGATTTAAATACGGTTCGTGAAGAAAACATCATCGGGAAACCAATTGCAATAATTGGTAGCGCCAAGGCTGATATTTTTACTTTAAATCCAAGAATTGAAATCAACCAAGCCGTAATGGTGGTTCCAATATTAGCCCCCATAATTACCCCAATTGATTCAACCAAACTGAGTAAGCCGGCATTCACAAAACTTACAATCATAACGGTTGAGGCAGAAGAAGATTGAACCAGCGCTGTAACAAGAAAACCAGTGAAAACGCCCAAAAACCTGTTGGAGGTCATTACACGTAGTATTTCTCGCATTTTAGATCCTGCGACTTTTTGGATGCCATCGCTCATTTCTTTCATCCCATAGATGAAAAACCCAAGGGCGCCAACTAACTCTAAAACTTGCATTAAACCGAATTCCATCGCCTAAATATTTTATTCAAAACTAGTGATATAGCTCCCTGCCATCGTTAACTAATTGTTAACTCTTCGGTGGATTTTATCATGCTCATTTGTCGATCAGTCGAATTGATGCAACAATGGTATAACCTTTTGAAACGTAAACCGTAGGTAACCCTCCACCCATGCTATTGGTGGTTGCTGCAAACTCAAACTTTATGAATTTGAAACTAAAAAACACCAACCAGCAACTCTGTCCTTTAGTCAAGGCGCTGCTGGTGGTATTTCTCGTTTTCGGATTCACACAAAATGTAATGTCTCAGGCCATCTCAGTAGATGAGGCGGCAACCAACCAAGAAGTAAGAGATTTTGTAGAGGATGTGCTTTTGGGCTCATGTGTTACTGTTTCAAACATTACTTATGCAGGACCGGCCGATGCATCAGGAACATTTGACGGGGCTGGAACTATCTTAGGTTTGGATGGCGGCATCATATTAACTACGGGTCAAGGAAGTATTGCTGAAGGACCAGATGATGATGATAACGCTGGAAATAATCAAAACAATGGCGGAGACCCAGACCTTAACATCTTAGCTGGGCTTAACACTTTTGATGCGGTTATTCTTGAATTTGACTTTGTTCCGCAGAATGCTGATCTTCGTTTCAATTACATTTTTGGTTCTGAAGAATACCCAGAATACGTAAATGCTGGTTTCAACGATGTGTTCGGTTTCTTTATTTCAGGACCTGGCATTACAGGGCCTTTTACTTCTCCGGCAGGGTTTCCAGGGGGGGCTCAGAATATTGCTTTAATTCCTGGAACTTCCACTCCTGTAGCTATTGATAATGTGAATAATGGTCAAAGCGGATCAGAGCCAGCTACAGGCCCTTGTACCAACTGTGCCTATTACGTTGACAACAGTGGCGGTTCTGCTTTGCAGTATGATGGTTATACAACGGTTTTAACTGCCGAGGCTACTGTTACACCATGCCTTACATATCATATTAAATTGGCTGTAGGCGATGCAGGCGATGGTATATTTGATTCAGGTGTTTTTCTTGAAGAAGAAAGTTTCTCTGCTGGTGGTGGTGGAACTGTTGATATCCATGCATTAACAGCTCCTACTGGAGTTTATGAGGGTTGTGATGATGCTTGGTTCATTTTCAATAGAGTAGACTTATCAGACAATTCAGTTCCGCTTACGGTGGGTTTTACCATTTCCGGTACCGCAACGCCAGTTGCTGATTATGCTGCATTCCCAAATACCATTACTATTCCAGCAGGAGAAGATTCTGTTTTCATAAATCTTGGAGTTGTTTTAGATTTTATTCCAGAAGGTTCTGAAACTATTATTGTGACCATGGATGACGCACCATGTTTTTGTCTTGCACCAGCAAGTGCGGAGGTAATCATTCTCGATAATGACATTCCGTTAGCAGTAGCAACTACGGGAACAACTACCATTTGCTTGGGTCAGTCTACGGATATAACAGCAAATCCGACAGGTAGTCAAACACCACATACAGGCGGTTGGGATAACGGACTGCCTGCTGGAGATAATCAAACCGTCACGCCAACCACAACCACAACATATACATACACCGTTACCGATAATTGCGGTGGACAAACGGTAAGTTCTTCAGAAACGGTTACTGTTATAAGACCTGATTTTACTATTGATGATGATGAACAATGTTTCGATGGAAACAGCTTCTCTTTCTTAAACACGGCCGCTTCAGGAGGCACCGTTACCCATTTCTGGGATTTTGGAGATAGCAACACTTCTACTAATGAGAGCCCAACCCATTCTTATGCTTCCGATGGTAGCTATACAGTAACGCACAATGTAATCTACACAGCGTCAAGCTGTACGTCAGATGCATCCGCTATGATTACAGTTTTTGATGAGCCAATTTTAACGGTTACAGTAGATCAAGATGTAATTTGTGATGGCGGAACCGATGGCGCTATAAGCACATCTATAACTGGCGGAACTGCTGCTTTCAATTATGTATGGACTCCAGGCGGGGCTACAACTTCAGGAATTTCTGGATTATCTGTAGGGGCTTATTCTGTTGTGGTAACCGATGCAAATGGCTGTACAGGTAACGGTTCCGAAACCATCTCCCAAAACGACCCTATTCCCCCAACGGCAGTTTGCCAAGACATTACTGTTCAGTTAAACGCAAGCGGAGCTGTTACCATTAGCGCTTCTCAGGTAGACAACGGTAGTTCAGATAACTGCGGAATTGCCTCTATGGTTGTTTCGCCAAATGCATTTGGTTGTATTGAAATTGGCGGAAACGCTGTAACGCTAACCGTAACAGACATAAACGGCAATGTATCTACATGTAATGCCACGGTAACTGTGGAGGACAACATTAATCCAACGGCAGTTTGCCAAAACATTACTGTTCAGTTAGATGCTTCTGGTAATGCAAGTATTGTTGCTGCTGATGTTGATGGAGGCTCTACCGATAACTGTTCTGTGTCTATTGCCGCAACTCCTTTAGCATTTACCTGTGCAAATGTTGGATCAAACACTGTTGTTCTTATGGCTACAGACGGTTCTGGAAACACGGACAATTGCAACGCTACTGTTACTGTAGAAGATACTACTTCTCCAATCGCGGTTTGTCAGGATATCACTATTCAGTTAGATAGTTTAGGTAATGCTTCTATTGATCCAACCGAGATTGATAACGGCTCTAACGATGCTTGCGGAATCCTCGATTTTAGTGTTGATGTAAGCACTTTCAACTGTGCAACAGTTGCTTCAAATACAGTGGTTTTAACGGTTGAAGACAACAACGGAAATATCTCAACTTGTACTGCGGAGGTTCTTGTCGAAGACAACGTTGCTCCAAATGCGGTTTGTCAAGATGCTACGCTTTATTTAGATTCTATAGGTCAAGTATTTATAGCATCAACAAACGTAGATGGTGGATCAACAGATAACTGTGTAGTAAACACCGTGTTCCTTGCTCAAAACAACTTTAGCTGTGCTGATTTAGGAACGAATATAATCGAACTTACAGTTGTTGATGTAAACGGAAATTCAGACAACTGTTCGGCAGAAATCACTGTGCTTGATACCTTGAACCCGGTTATAATAGCCTGTCCTACAGACACAGTAATTGTTCCTGATAGTTCAAACTGTTCTCCTCAGGTATTCTGGATAGAGCCTACTACAGAAGATAATTGTACGCCTACTCTCACGAGCGATTTTATTTCGGGAGATAACTTCTCAGTAGGAACAACCACTGTTACTTACACGTCTACAGATCAATCTGGAAACAGCATTTCTTGCTCGTTTAATATTGCAATTGAGCCCACTCCAGTTTTGGTGAGTATTACACCTCAGCAGGGCCCATGTGGTTACAACTTAAGCTGTAACGCAGCGGCAGATGGACAGGCAACGGCAAATCCGGCTGGAGGATGCTTGACATACACTTACTTATGGTCAGACCCACTCGCGCAAACAACGCAAACTGCTACAGGACTTAACGCGGGGACTTATGCTGTTACCGTAACCGATGCTAACGGAACTACAGCAACAGAAACTATTGTGGTTACAGAACCCGATGTACTTGCAACAGATAGCATTACTTCTCCAGAGTTTAACGGGGGCGCAAATATCTCTTGTAATGGTGGGTTTGATGGTGCTGTTAACATCAATGTAATTGGCGGTTCTGAGTGTATTGCTTATGATTTTGCTTGGACCGGTCCTAACGGATTTACATCTACAAGCCAAGATTTAGCTGGTCTTGACGCTGGTACTTATGTGGTAACTGTTTCAGACGCAAGTGGCTGTTCTTACATGGACAGTATCACCTTAATTGAGCAGGGTTTACTTGATGTGGATAGCTTAGTTAGCGATTACAATGGTGTAAATGTTTCGTGTGGCGGAGCTGCGGATGGTTCAATTGACCTTACGGTTTCTGGTGGAACAACACCATACACATACGTTTGGAATAATGGAGAAACCACTGAGGATATTGATAGCCTTGTCGCAGGAATTTATGCCTACACGGTTACGGATGCAAATGGATGCCAGACTTCTTCTGGTTCGTTCACTTTGATTGAGCCTGATGGTTTATCGTCATTCAACACAACTTCAGATTACAACGGCTTTAATGTTTCTTGCTTCGGATTGTCTGACGGTTCGATTGATCTGTCTGTGAATGATGGAATTGCACCATACACTTACGTATGGAGCAATGGCGAAATCACGCAAGACATTGATACACTATCTGCCGGGCCTTACACCGTAGTTATTGCAGATGCAAATGGTTGTACACTTCAGGATAGCGTTATGATGTCCGAGCCAGACGACATCGTTATCAATCCAACCGATACAACAATAATTAGCTGTAATGCTGCGGAAGACGGAGCATTTACTGTAGAAGCTGTGGGTGGAGTTCCAACATTCACTTACGCTTGGTCTCATGGTCAAACTGGCCCAGCTGCTCAAGATTTAGGTTCGGGAACTTACACAGTAACTGCTACGGATGGAAATGGATGTGCCGATAGTTTGCAAATTGTAATGACAGAGCCAGATACTATCCAATTACTGCAAGCTTTAACCACCAATGCAACGTGCTTTGGAGGAAATGATGGTGATGCAACCGTAATTGTTGAAGGAGGAACAGAACCTTATACGTACAACTGGCCGAGTATCAGCCAATCAGGAAACACTGCGATAAACTTGGAGGCTGGCGAATATGTGTTTTTAGTTTCAGATGCCAACAGCTGTGTTTATACTGACACCGTTCAGGTTGCCGAGCCAGATGAGGTTATTGTTACAGTTACTTCTGATACAGCCGTGTGTTCTGGCAACAGTGTTACGATTACGGCATCTGCAACAGGTGGTGCGGGTAACTATTCTTACTCATGGGATAACGGCCTTGGTTTTGGAGCAACGCATTTTGTTATTCCAGCCGTAGCTACAACTTACAGCGTGGAGGTATTCGATCAAAGCGGTTGTGCTGCAAGTATTGCAAGCGTTACAGTTGATATTGCGCAACTCCCTGTTGCAGATTTCACATCTGCTGCAGATGTACCATGTGTTTTACCAGCTACAATTATCTACACCAATACATCAACCGGAGCAATTGGTTTTGAATGGTTGTTAGGAAACGGAGATCTTTCTTCGGATGAAAACCCGATAACTATTTACGATGTTTCAGGTAGCTATACCGTTACTTTAATTGCTACTTCAGGTGCTGGATGTTCAGATACCACTACTCAAGTTGTAAATATTGATGATCTGCCTATGGCTGATTTCACTATCGATAATGCTCAAGGTTGTGCACCGCTTTCGGTGAATTTCGGAAACGATAGCGGAACGGGTTTAGAATATATGTGGGACTTCGGAGATGGAACAACCTCTTCGGCTCCAAACCCAACGCATTGGTATGAAATTCCAGGCGATTATGAGGTTACTTTGATTGTTAGCGCAATCGGAGGATGTTCAGATACGCTTGGCCTAGGAGCAGCGGTTTCAGTTTATTCTTCACCAATCGCAGACTTCACGCTTCAGCAAATTATTTTTCCTGAACCAGGAAGCGAGTTTGAATTCATCAACAACACAACTGGTGCAGACTTGTACAACTGGGACTTCGGAAACGGAGAACAAACAGATGAATACCAGCCAACTTATCTGTACCCGACCTATGGCGGCTACTTTGTAACATTAACCGCCATCAACGAGTTTGGCTGTGCTGATACAGCTGTTCATTATCTCAACGTTGACTTGAATACTCACCTGTTTGTGCCAAATGCAATTGGCATTGGTCAGCCAGATGAAGCGGGAGTTTTCTTGCCAAAAGGAACAGGAATTGAGGATTATCATGTGTGGATATTTGACAAATGGGGTAGCCTAATTTGGGAATCTACAGCTGTTATAAATGGCAGCCCAGCAGAAGGGTGGGATGGAGTTTACAAAGGACAAACCGTGCCTCAAGGGTCTTACGTTTGGAAGATAGATGCCACTTTCCTTGATGGCGAAATATGGGAAGGGCAAGAACATTCAAACAGCAGTACTTCTAGTACTGGGTCCGTAATGGTGCTGTACTAGAAAGATGTTTAATTCGAAATCAAAAAGGCGGCTTCAATCTAATTGAAGCCGCCTTTTTTACAGAAGCTCTTGACTGTCTTTGGCGGCTTCATAGCCTTCATCAACTAAATGCGTTTTCTTATCGTTTGCGGCTTGCACAGCCAGCGTATCAACGCGCTCATTTCCTGGGTTATTGGCATGCCCTTTTACCCATTGAAACCGCACTTTATTTTTAGGGTAAATCTTCAAAAACCGTTTCCATAAATCAGCGTTTTTCTTGCCTTTAAACCCCTTTTTTACCCAGCCAAAAACCCAGCCTTTGGTTACGCTGTCTATCACGTACTTACTATCGGAATAGATGATAACATCCTTGTTAGAGACCTTCAGCATTTCTAACGAAACGATAATGGCCAAGAGCTCCATTCTATTGTTAGTGGTATGTCTATACCCTTGGCGAATTTCCTTCTTCTGCGTTTTGTAAAGCATTAAAACGCCATAGCCACCAGGGCCAGGGTTTCCGAGGGCTGAGCCATCCGTATAAATTGCAATCTGTGGTGCGTCTGCCATTTGCTAATTTTGCGCCATGATCCTATCAATGACAGGCTTTGGTAAAGCGCAAGGCAATTATAAGCATACTACGTACAAGGCCGAAGTTCGAGCAGTAAATAGCAAGCAACTTGATCTTGTGTTAAGATTAAACTCTTCTATACGGGATCAGGAAATGGATCTCAGAAAAAGGTTGGCTTCTGAACTCATTAGAGGAAAGGTTGATATTTCACTTTATGTTGAAGGCGTAGCTGAAGACAAAAGCCTGTCGGTAAATCAGGAGTTATTTGATAAGTATGCCAATATGCTCAAAGCGGCAGCTGGTTCGCACGGCTTAGATCAAAACAACCTGCTAGCAAGCGTTTTGAAATTGCCAGAAGTTTTGCAAACTGAGAAGAAAGAAAAGGAGCAAGCAGAAATCGATTTGGCGATTAATTTGATGTTTGAAGCGGTTAAGGCCTTTCAAGAATTCAGAATTGCTGAAGGAAAGCAACTGGCATTAGACCTAACTGAAAGACTTAATCATATTGCCAGACTTCTTAAAGAAGTTGAGCAATACGAAGGCGATAGAATTGCCACCGTTAGACAACGTATGACGGAGCGATTTGAAGAGTTGAAAGAAAAAGTGACGCTGGATGAAAGTCGGTTAGAGCATGAGCTTGTTTACTACATCGAGAAATTTGATGTAACCGAGGAAAAAGTTCGCCTTAACGCACACTTGAAATATTTCTCAGAAACAATGAATTCTGATGATGCCGCTGGCAGGAAGTTGGGCTTTATTTCTCAAGAAATGGGAAGAGAAATCAATACGCTTGGTTCTAAAGCAAACCATGCCGAAATCCAGAAGATTGTAGTTCAAATGAAGGATGAACTTGAGAAAATTAAGGAGCAAGTTCTCAACGTACTTTAATCATGAGGCTGGTAACAGTCATACTTCTTTTCCTTTCCGTAAATCTTAGCGCCCAAACTTGGGTCGATAGTGTAGAAACATTCTCAACACAATCGTATTTACCGGCTTCAAAATACGTTTGGTCTTGGCAACACGCAGCTTTCCTAAATACCATGGTAAAGCGCTACGACCAAGTACCAGAATCTGAAAAACAGCCTTACCTAGATTACATCACCACGGCCATGGAGCGGACCAAAGGTTCTGCAAATGGGAAAACGCCAAATGGTGTTGCGTCTGGTCTCGGTTTAGCTTTTCTGTACGAGAAAACAGGAGATAAATCTTACCTCGAGAAGTGCTATAAAATCTATTTGCAGTATCAAAAGGTGCGCAGAACTTCGGATGGAGCAATATCTCACTTGCCTACAACTACCGAGTTGTGGGACGATACCGTTTTCATGATTGGTCAGTTTTTTCTTGCCATGTATCGCGCCACAGGCGATGAGAAATACTTGGACGAGTTTGCACTTCAATTCAGACTACATAGAGATAAACTGCGTGATGAAAAAACAGGTTTTTGGTACCACGGCTGGGATGCAAATGATAAGGATGGCTTGCCATATTTCTGCGGACAAATGGGTTGGCCGGACGATGAAACACGCGTGAGCGGAGAGTTTTGGGGGAGAGGCAACGGTTGGATTTATGTCACGCTTGCAGACGCATTGGAAGTGATTCCAAAAGAAAACCCAATTTGGGATGAGTTTGCTGGATACTTAAAGGAAATGCTGGTCATTCTTCCCGAATTGCAGGATGAGAAAACAGGGCATTGGTTTCAACTTCCTCTTCGCAAAGACGACCCAGATAATTGGATTGAAAGTTCTTGTACCGCCATGTTTGCATACGGAATGATTACCGCACTCAAGCTAGGAATTGTTGACGACCGTATTTACAATCGATGTGCCGATTTGGCTTATAGTGGCTTGCGAAAACATTCTCTCGAACCAAAGAAAGAAGGCCTCATTTGCACGAATGTTTGTACTGGAACCTGCATTGGTGACAAGGACTACTATCTCAAAAGAGGCGTCCAAAAAGGACGGTCATTTGGCTTGGCAATGTTCATTCAATTTGGCATGCGTTACGAAATTGAAAATGGCTTGAGATGAGTGGCGAAAAACATTTTTTGGCTACAAATTCACGGATTTCCACTGATGTAACACAGATTTTTTATCCTTTTTCATCTGAGATAATCCGTGAATCTGTGGCTATTTCATGTCAATTTTTTTCGTTTCGCTTATTTCTCTTGGCGACTTCACGTCTTTGCGTGATTATTATTTTCTCCTTTTTCTTCACTACCGCTTCAGCACAAACTGAAATCTTCCAATTAAACGATTCTGTCAAACTGGAAATGATTTTAGTTGAGGGCGGAACATTCATAATGGGAAATGATGATGGAAGGAAAGATGCTCGACCAGCTCATGACGTAAGTCTTGCTGCTTTCTACATTGGGAAATTTGAATTCACACAAGAACAATGGATGGCTGTTGCCGGATCTAACCCAAGTGAAACCTCGTGTATGAAATGCCCAGCGAATGACATGAGTTGGGAGCAATTGACCGACTTCATTAAAAAGCTGAATAAGCTTACTGGCAAAACTTTCCGACTACCAACCGAAGCCGAATGGGAGTATGCCGCACAAGGGGGGGAACAGACAAAAGGATACTTGTATAGCGGAAGCAATTTTGTTGAAGAAGTGGCGTGGCTAAAAGCCAACGGAAGCGATATGCAGCATGAAGTCGGTTTGCTTCAACCAAACGAATTGGGTCTTTACGACATGAATGGAAACGCTTGGGAATTGTGCCAAGATTGGTACGACAAGAAATTCTATCAGCGCAGCCCGCAGGAGACCCCAGTGAACTTGGAAAAAGCTAAATACCGCGTATCTCGTGGCGCTTCTTGGATGAGCGAAGCAAACTACTGCCAACGGTGGTACAGGAACATAGACCATTGGCACCACAAGCGTGGTAATGGTAGTTTTAGGTTGGTTATGGAGCCTTAGGTTTATTCCTTCACCAAACGCTGAGTAAGCCGATTCTCATTATCAGAAATGGTAACCGAATACAACCCAGTTGACCAAGTTGCCAACGGCAAAGTAAACTGCTTTTGGTTTGCTGAAACAGCTTTCGAAAACACCGTCTGACCAAGATTATTTATAACTGTGATTTCAACTTCATTCTCGAAAGATTCCAAACCAATTTTCACATTTTCGATGGCAGGATTTGGCCATAATGGTAAAGCAGATTTTTCCGAAACAGATGCTACAATACCCGTGTTAACCAAAGGTTGCCAGTAATGCTCAATCAGAATAGAATCCATTTCAATACTGGCGTAGTAAACCGAATCACCGTTAGCATTTATGGTCCAAGTCTCCGTGAATTGAGATTGTGTAACAGCAGCCTGAAAGTTGGAAAAATTTCCGTGAATGTTTTCATTTCCAACTACAATTACCCAAGCTTGGCCGCCATCGGTTTCGCATGCTCTAACTCCATCAATGTAATCGTTACAAGGTCTGCGCACAGCCACATATCCCTCGTCTTCCCGGCCAATTAGCCACATTCCATCCTCCACAATTTCATCATAAACAGAATCAACCCAGTACAGCGCCACTTCCTTATCATAAAATGGAATAATCGGAGTTAAAGGCTCAGGTCTGTACATAACCAAAGCCACATTGTGCGATTGCTCTACATACGGAAGGTGCTCATTGGCGTTGTTTGAATTACGGTCTCGCCAATCCGCTTCAACTCTACCAGAAGCGGTGTAAACCGCAGATGTTCCACTGTTGGCACAAACGGGCCATTGCTGGTAACCAACCTTTCCTTTCCAGAAATCTTGATTAGAACACAACGTAACTTGGTCGTTCTTGAAAATGGCAATATGCGCTTGAGTATTTAAAGAGCTTTTTGAAATTCCGCTTAATCCTTCAGACAAACCTCGGTACGATTCTAATGGAAACCCAGCTAGAGGTAGAAGAAGGTCAAAGTCTACGTGATTCCACATGTTAGAATCTACTAGTAAGGAAACGGTCTCAAATACAACATCAGGATGGAAGTAACTTCCCGAACTCCATTGGAAAATGGTACGGTCTAATGGCGTCAGATCCTGATTAATAACAAAACCCTCTTCTAGCGTGTGACCAATGTGGTAAACGGTATCAAGTTCGGAAACCCAAGAATCGGTTACTTCTGAGAAGTCTATAGATGTGCTGGCTAGGAATCCACCAGAGTGCGTTGCTTTTGACGGTGCTGGGCCAAAACCAGTCAGTAACCAAATTAGACTAGAATGGTTTTGCCCATGTGCTGATAAGTACTTGCCTGGGTAATTCCTTCCCGCAACAGGAAAAAAAACGCCTTGGTCATTGGTCACCATTAGAAGGTCTTTCATTAAACGTTTGCTGGCGGAAATGGCCAAAGATTTAATTTCCTGATCTTGCGAGAAGTCTGCCAAATTGAGCAAGCCGCTTAAGCAATAAGGAGCGTAAGTAGAGGAGAAGTATTCGTAAAAACCGTAGTCGATTTTTAGGTTCAAATAATGTTTGAGACGCTGTTCTAGCGTGGCATCGGCTGGTCTCCCTGTGTATTCGTGCATAATCCAATCAGAAGACATCCACATAATCATGTGATTTTCCGACCAATAACCTCTGGTCGTGTCGCTATAGTTAATCCAATACGGTACCGAATTTAGGACAGGAATCATCTCAATATCGAGCGCTTCGTCACTCAGCATCATCACTCTTATTAGTTGAACAATGGCAAAATCGATGGTGCTCCGCGTTTGTATTTGTGCGTAGATATCATCCAAAGTCTGCTGGTCAACAGTGACGCCTTCATACGCCTGAACCGTAATTCTATGATTGCTTGGGTTGGCAAGTGCGCTGTCAATGTATTGATCTCTTCGGTCTTCAAAAGTTTGTGCCGATAGAAATTGAGGAGCGAAAAAGACGGATAAACAGAGAGTAAAAGCTAATGTGCGCATATTAATTTGGGGTTGTTGAATCAATAAATATAGTAGTCTCAATGCATGCATTGCAATTCGCTTCCTTACTTATTGCAATTCCGTCAGTCATATGACTATTTAGAATTATTCTAAATAAATCGACCAAATGCTTGTCCCACTACCTTGTTTGAGGTATTTTTGCGGAGAAATGTAGGTTCTATTTAGAACTAATCTAAATAGTAATTGTTAATCAAATTGAGATGATAAAAGTTTCGGAAAACGCAGTTAATAAAGCACGAATGCTAATGCAGGAAGAGGGTAAAAACCCTGACCAGGCATTTATTCGTGTTGGTGTTAAAGGTGGAGGTTGCTCAGGTTTGTCCTACGACCTCAGTTTTGATATTGACATGAAGGAAGACGATAAGGAGTTTGAGGATAACGGGATGAAGATTGTGGTAGACAAAAAGAGTTTTCTGTATTTGATAGGAACCGAACTGGATTATTCTGGCGGTTTGAATGGCAAAGGGTTTGTTTTTCATAACCCAAATGCGAACAGAACATGTGGCTGTGGCGAAAGCTTCGCAGTCTAAACTCCATATTCTAATTAGCTAAATAGCGAAGAGATGGCAGAGGAGAATCAAGCATTAAAGGACTTTACTGAAAAGGAATACGAGTACGGCTGGAGCGTTGACATTGAAACAGATGAGCTTCCAAAAGGACTATCGGAAGAAACGGTACGCGCAATTTCGGCCAAGAAAGAAGAGCCAGAATGGATGACAGAATGGCGATTGAAAGCCTATCGTCATTGGTTGACTTTAGAAGAGCCAACTTGGGCGCACGTAAACTATCCGAAGATTGATTTTCAGGATATGATTTATTACTCAGCGCCAAAGGAAAAACCGGTACTTGGTAGTTTAGATGAGGTTGATGCCGACATGCTCGAGACCTTCAAAAAGCTGGGTATTTCGCTCGAAGAGCAAAAGCGTTTGATGAACGTTGCAGGTTCGAATGTTGCTGTTGATGCCGTTTTTGATAGCGTATCAGTTAAGACAACATTTCAAGAGACACTTCGTGAAAAAGGTGTCATTTTCTGCTCCTTTAGCGAAGCAGTAAAAGACCATCCAGAATTGGTAAGAAAGTACCTCGGAAGTGTGGTGCCTTACACCGATAACTATTACGCAACTTTGAATTCAGCAGTGTTTTCTGATGGTTCATTCTGCTACATTCCAAAAGGCGTTCGTTGTCCAATGGAATTGAGCACGTATTTCCGAATCAACGCCATGAATACAGGGCAGTTTGAACGGACATTGGTTATTGCTGATGAAGACAGCTATTGCAGTTATTTGGAAGGCTGCACCGCTCCGCAAAGAGATGAAAATCAGCTTCATGCGGCAGTCGTAGAATTGGTCGCTCACAAAGGAGCAGAGATTAAATATTCAACCGTTCAGAACTGGTATCCTGGCGATAAAAACGGGAAAGGCGGTATTTACAATTTCGTAACCAAAAGAGGTATTTGCACCGGTGCTTATGCCAAGATTTCTTGGACACAAGTTGAGACTGGAAGTGCTGTCACATGGAAATATCCGTCTTGCATACTTAAAGGAGATAACTCCATCGGAGAATTCTACTCGGTTGCGGTGACGAATAACTATCAGCAAGCCGATACCGGAACCAAGATGATTCATCTTGGAAAGAACACCAAGAGCACTGTTATCAGCAAAGGAATTTCAGCTGGACATAGCAACAATTCGTACCGTGGATTGGTGAAAATCGGCAAGAATGCAACCAACGCTCGGAATTTCTCACAATGCGATTCGCTGTTGTTGAGTTCTACAAGTGGCGCGCATACATTCCCATACATCGAGTGTGGCAATAAGACTGCGAAAGTAGAGCACGAAGCCACCACAAGTAAGGTGGGGGAAGATCAGATTTTCTATTGCCAGCAGCGCGGTTTGGACATGGAGCAGGCCATTGGCTTGATTGTGAACGGATATTGCAAAGAAGTATTGAATAAACTTCCAATGGAATTTGCCGTGGAAGCGCAGAAATTATTAAGCGTTTCGCTCGAAGGAAGCGTAGGATAAATGAGTAGTAAGTACAAAGTATTAAGTATTGAGAACTTACGAAATCTCATATCTCAATACGCACATCTCAACACTAAAAAATGAGTTTATTAACGATAAAAGATTTGAAAGCCCGCGTTGAGGAAAAAGACATCCTCAAGGGATTTAACCTGACCGTTAACCCGGGAGAGGTGCACGCCATTATGGGGCCAAACGGTTCGGGTAAAAGCACCTTGGCATCCGTACTTGCTGGCAATGAAAGCTATGAAGTTACGGGTGGTGAAGTTGATTTTGAGGGGAAAGACCTGTTGGATATGGCACCAGAAGAAAGAGCTCGCGAAGGGCTGTTCTTGGCGTTCCAATATCCAGTAGAGATACCTGGAGTGAGCAACGTGAATTTCATGAAAGCGGCTGTTGCCGAGATTAGAAAACACAGAGGTTTGGAACCGCTTGTTGCCAAAGATTTCTTGGCTTACATGAAAGAGAAGAAAGAGCTCGTGGAGTTGGACGGAAAGCTTGCTGGACGTTCAGTAAACGAAGGTTTTTCTGGAGGCGAGAAGAAGCGAAACGAGATTTTTCAAATGGCCATGTTGGACCCTAAATTGGGTATCCTAGATGAGACCGATAGCGGCTTGGATATTGACGCACTTCGTATTGTAGCGAATGGCGTGAATAAGCTTAAAACGAAGGATAACGCCTTCATTGTTATCACGCACTACCAAAGACTGCTAGATCACATCGTTCCTGATTTTGTTCATGTTCTTTACGATGGAAAGATTGTACGTTCTGGAACAAAAGAGCTCGCCTTGGAGTTAGAAGAGAAAGGTTACGATTGGATTAAAGAAGAATTGGCAGAGGCATGAGCGAGGTGATGATAACATCAATTTTATCTGAGTTAGTTTCAGGAGTGAAAAGCCCTGCTTCATTCAAAGGAATTCGTTCAGAAGCTGAAGGATTCTTGGCAGAAAGTCGAATCCCATCCAAGAAGCACGAAGACTGGAAATATACCAACATCAAGCGCTTGTTTAATAATGGTTTGAACCTGATTTCCGCTAACGATATTGCATTTAATTCTGTTGATGGCGTAGAGGTTTCTTGGTCTACTGAGGAAGCATTGGTTGGTTCTACAGAAATTCACAGTAAAGAAGCACATGCAGCCTTAAACACTTCGTTGTTTGAGAAAGCACTTGTTATCCGAGTAAAGAAGGGAACACAAGTTGAGGATGAGTTGGTTTTGAACCAAGCCATCAACCTGAAGGACGGAGAATTTACAGCAACGCGAGTTCTGATTGTAGTTGAGGATAATGCTTCGTTGAAATGCCAACATCATTATTCTGGTTCGTCTTCAAACAGTTCTCTGCTGAATAATTTGACGGAAGTTTTTGTTGGACAGAACGCTCAATGTGAATTGAATTACGTTCAGGAAATTGGTGAAGGGAACTTGATGACAACCACAGAGGTTGAATGTCAACGAGATTCAACGTTCACAACAAATTGTGTTCAGTTGTACGGAAGCTTACTCAGAAATAACGTCAACATCCGCCTGAAAGGCGAGAATATTGAAACACATTTGAATGGTTTCTACATGCTTAACGGCAAAGAGTTGTTCGACAATCATACGTTGGTAGATCACTTGGTGCCGAATTGCGAAAGCAACGAAGTTTACCGTGGCATTTTGGCTGGTAAAAGCACAGGTGTTTTTAACGGAAGAGTCTTCGTACACCGCGATGCACAAAAGACAAATGGCTATCAATCCAACAATAATATTTTGTTGTCTGATGATGCAACAATGAACTCAAAACCTGAATTAGAGATTTATGCTGATGACGTTCGTTGTTCGCATGGAAGTACAACAGGCCAGTTAGATGATGATGCCGTGTTCTATTTAAGAGCACGTGGATTGGATGAATTTGGAGCAACGGCTTTGTTGCTTACAGCTTTTGCAAGTGATGTTTTGAATAGCATTTCAAACGAAGAGCTACGTAATTCACTAGAGACTAAAATTCAATCCAAGTTGAAGGAAATGCGAGGATGAGCGAATTACTGACTGATATAGATGCGATTAGAGCTCAGTTTCCCATTCTCAAACGAGAGATAAATGGGAAGCCACTTGTCTATTTAGATAATGGCGCAACTTCGCAAAAACCGCAGTCGGTAATTGATACTATTTCTCGCTATTACGAGCTTGAAAACAGTAATATACATCGTGGTGTACACACGTTAAGTCAAGAGGCTACCTCGGCTTATGAAGACGTTCGAAAGAAGGTTCAGAAATTCATTAATGCCGAGCATAGTCACGAGGTAATTTTTACTTCAGGAACTACAGGAGGAATCAACTTAGTTGCAAGTTCTTTCGGTGCGAGTTTAGTTCGAAGAGGAGATGAAATTCTCATCACGGCAATGGAGCATCACAGCAATATTGTGCCATGGCAAATGCTTTGCGAACGCAGAGGTGCTAAGCTGAAAGTGCTTCCCATTTCTAAGAAAGGTGAGATTGATATTGAGGAATACAAGAAATTAATCGGTCCCAAAACCGAGCTTATTTCATTGGTGCACGTTTCCAATTCGTTGGGAACTATCAATCCGGTTAAGGAGATGATTGAGATTGCGCATGCGCAAAACATTCCTGTGATGATTGATGGTGCACAAGCCATTCATCATACGCCCGTGGATGTACAGGATTTGGATGCTGATTTCTACGTCTTTTCTGCTCATAAAATGTATGGCCCAACTGGTGTAGGGGTACTGTATGGCAAGGAAGAGCTTTTGAA
>JBLHEU010000048.1:0-18002 GCA_047614525.1 Bacteroidia bacterium
CTTGGTTTATTCTGAGTTTAATGATGCCAACCCAGATATGCAGGACTCACGTTACAATACCGAGCTAGGTATGTATACCAAAGGCTACGGATTAGATAACGCCTTAAAAGCGTGGGGGCATGACGAATATCTGTTTCAGGTGCTTTCAAATCATAAGGAAAATATAATTCCCAAAGAAGGAATGACAATGATTCGGTACCACAGCTTTTACCCTTGGCACACGGGAGGAAGCTACATGAATATTATGTCGGAAGAGGAAAAACCGTACTTGAATTGGGTAAAGGATTTTAATCAATATGACCTTTACACAAAACGCCCTCAGACCTACGAATTGGATGATTTGAAATCGTATTACTTACCAATAATTGAGAAATATCTAGGCAAGGGACCTATTTACTGGTGAAAAACTACTTTTATCCAATCTTATATTATTGCATCTGGATCATGAAAAAACCACTATTTTTTTTCGTCTTGTTGTTTGTTACTGCTCACTCTTTTGCACAAACTCCCCAACTCATAAATTATCAAGGCGTGGCTAGAGACTCGGATGGAAATCCAATTGAGAATCAATCTATTGGAGTAGAATTCAATATCCGTGCAAACAACCCAAATGGAACCATCATTTTTAGTGAGGTTCATACGGTTACTACCAACGATTTCGGTCTGTTTAACCTTCAAATAGGAAACGGAACGCCACAGTTTGCTTCCATAGGGTCCATAGATTGGGGAAATGAGTCTTACTACAACGAAGTTTCATTGGACGTTACTGGCGGAACCAACTATGTTACAATGGGGGTTTCTCAACTTGTAAGCGTGCCTTATGCACTGTATGCCAAAGTAAGTGGGTCAAGTACTCCAGGTCCTCAAGGTCCAACTGGGTCAGATGGAGCTGACGGGCTAGATGGCGTGACCGGCCCCATTGGACTTACAGGACCAGCAGGTGCTAATGGTGAGGTTGGATTAATTGGACCACAAGGTCCGCAAGGAGTTCAAGGACTACCAGGTCCCGCAGGATCAGCGGGCGCTACAGGTTCTACGGGAGCACAAGGTTTATCAGGAGTTGCAGGAGCAACTGGTCCACAGGGACCGGCAGGAGCTACAGGTCCAACGGGTGTGCAAGGACTTCCAGGTATTTCTGGACCAACAGGAGCACAAGGTATACCAGGAATGGCAGGAGCAACTGGACCACAAGGACCAACAGGTGTAGCAGGAAATGACGGTTTGAATGGTGCTACTGGCCCTGCGGGAGTGCAAGGACTTCCAGGAATTTCTGGACCAACAGGAGCACAAGGTATACCAGGAGTTGCAGGAGCAACTGGACCGCAGGGACCAACAGGAGCAGCAGGTAATGATGGGTTGGATGGTGCTACAGGCCCTACGGGAGCGCAAGGACTTCCAGGTATTTCTGGACCAACTGGAGCACAAGGTATACCAGGAGTTGCAGGAGCAACTGGACCACAAGGACCAACAGGAGCAGTGGGAACTGATGGGTTGGATGGAGCAACGGGTCCTACAGGAGCACAAGGTTTACCAGGAGTTGCAGGAGCAACTGGTCCACAAGGGCCTACAGGAGCAGCAGGAAATGATGGGTTAGATGGAGCTATAGGTCCTACCGGTGCCCAAGGACTTCCAGGAGTTGCAGGAGCAACTGGATCACTAGGCCCTATGGGTGCAGCTGGAAATGATGGGTTAGATGGAGCTACAGGCCCAACTGGACCACAAGGACCGACCGGTTCAGGAGGTGGTACCCTGGATGAGGCGTATGATTTCGGTGGTGCAGGAGCAGGAAGAACGATAGATGCGACCGATGGTGCGCTAAGAATAGATGGAGAGGATGGTCTTTTAGTAACAGGGACATTAAATGCAGGACAAGACGTTGAAGTTACTGGAGCCGGAATACGAATGTTCTTCAACCCTAAAAAAGCAGCTTTCAGAGTTGGTGGTGTTGATGCTGGCGCATCTGAATTCTGGGATCCCGATAGCATAGGAAACTACTCTTTTGCTTCTGGTCATAACACAAAGGCCACAACTTGGTACTCAACTGCTATGGGTAATAACTCATACGCAACGGGTGCATATTCTATGGCGGCTGGTTACCTAGCTAGGGCTTATGGAACAGCGAGTTTGGCAACAGGAGAACAAACTATTGCTTCTGGTTTAAGAAGTACATCTATGGGATACATTACTCGTTCAACAGGCAATGTCAGTACAGCTATGGGCTATTTGACAAAAGCGTCAGGAGAGTTCTCTACGGCTTTGGGTACTGAAACAGAAGCGGTAGGAGATAGAAGCACAGCCATGGGAAGTGGAACAATAGCTTCTTCTTTCTGTGAAACCGTAGTTGGGCAGTATAATACCGAGTATACCTCCGTTGATACAATTGATGGTAATGGACTGCAAACGTGGAGCCCTACAGATAGGCTATTTATAATAGGTAATGGTATTCTTGATTCGAATATGGAACCACAGAGATCAGATGCTATGGTAGTTCTCAAAAACGGAAATACGGGCATAGGTTCTTCCACTCCAGATTATAGGTTGGAGGTTGAGGGTTATTCAGCTTCAACCAACCAAGTATCGATAATTCCACTTTGGCAGGCTGGCAGCAATTATGTTATGAGCAATACTTTTGGCGCTGACCTGAGTAATTGCGAATCTGGTTTGATTCCAACAGCTTATTCTGCAACAGGAGATGTTGATGTGAAGTTGGTGGTCAGAATTACCTCAACCACGGCAAGTACAAACAATTTTCAGTTGAGGGCTCATGATGGTACTACAGAGAGCTACCCAATTGTAAATACAGATGTTTGGACATTTGAAGCAACTCAGACAGGGTTTGTTGCAAGTAGTGAATGGAAAGATTTTCCAGCTGGTACGAATTTCCAAGAATTGCATCTATTCGGATGGGTAAATACAGGGAGCACAAACTTCAATAGTGCCTACTTGATGGTTAGACCAAACCGTTAGAGGAGGCAAGATGAGAACCCGTTTCAGGTCTTATCAAACCATAAGCAAAACACTATTCCTAAGGAATGGATGGTGATGATCTGTTACCACAGCTTTTACCCTTGGCATACGGGTGGTAGCTACATGAATATCATGTCAGAAGAGGAAAAACCATACTTAGATTGGGTAAAGGATTTTAATCAGTACGACCTATATACCAAGCGCCCAGAGACCTACACCTTAGAAGATATCAAGGGTTATTACCTGCCTATTATAGAGAAGTATTTAGGCAAGGGACCTGTTTATTGGTAGACGAAGTAGAAGAGTCTTTCCAAAATTAGAGGCTAAAAAAGAGCGATAAATAATCAGTTTCAATGGTAATAGCCATCTTTGAAATTGAATCATAATATTAACCATGTTGAATAAACTTATTGAATGGTGCAATGCACCCGTGAATAGCAAGCAACTTGGGGTTTTTAGAATTTTGTTTGGCGTTATAACCATAATTGAAGTCATCTATTACTACAGAATTGGCTATGTGCAGAATTTATTTGTGCTACCAAAGCTTTTGTTTAGCTACGAGTTTTTCCCCTTTGGAATTCTACCTGAAGGCCTTATGCATTTGATGATTGGGGGGCTAGCATTAAGCTCTGTTCTTATTACACTTGGCCTCTATTTCAGGTGGGCAGTAGCCTACTTTTTTTTAGTGTTTACTTACTTTTTCTTACTAGACCAGAGCAACTACAATAATCACTTTTATCTCTTTTCTCTCATTTCATTTTTGTTGTGTTTTACAAACGCTGATGCTTCATATAGCTTAGCCAAATCTAGGTGGGCACCTCAAATTCCTCGGTGGCAAATAAGGATCTTTCAGTTTCAGATTGGAGTTGTGTTGTTCTTTGGCGGAATTGCTAAGATTAATCCGTTTTGGTTTGATTTTCATCCTATTACGGAAATCCTTTCTGTAAAGGCAGAATCTTCAGGTCTAGAGTTTCTTAACCACTCGATTACTCATTATGTATTAATGATAGGAGGGTTAGTCTTTGACTTATTAGCTGTGTTTTTATTGTTAATGAAGCGGACTCGAATGTTAGCGATTGGGCTTGTGTCGTTCTTTAACCTAGCCAATTCATGGCTCTTCGATGATATCGGCTCGTTCCCATTGTTTATGATGTTTTCGCTTTTCTTGTTTTTGGATGATGACGAGTTAGATAAGTTGCCACTACCGAGACAAAAGATTATAAAACCTGTGTTCAAAACGAACTCGCTAAAACATATTGGAGTCGGCTTTGCTTTGGTTTACGTTTTGCTTCAGGTAACTCTTCCGTTAAGACACTTTCTGTATCATGGTTACCCAGATTGGACAGGCGAAGGACAACGATTTGCATGGCGCATGAAAATTCAGTATCGCGAGTTTGATAGAGTTACTTTCTCTCTAACCGCGAAAGAGTCAGAATTAGAAGAAATTTTACTTCCAGAACAGCATATTACAATTCATCAGTACAGACAAATGACCAACTCTCCTCAAAGCCTTGTACTGTTTGCTGAGTATGCCGAAGGCCTAGCCAAAAAGAGAAATCCGAATATGCATTTTATGGTAAAGTGCAATGCTAAGGTTAAATTTAATGGCTCCGAGTATGTAAACATATTTGCTTCAAATTTGGATATCCTTGAAGCATCTAGAACCCATAAGTCTTACAACGATTGGATTGAACCGATGCCAACGGCTTATAAAAACTAGGTTTCACCTTTGAAATCCGAGGTAAAATTGAAGCTAAAGGCAAGGGCGAAATGGAGATGTATTTTGTGGAATCTACCAAGGCATAAGTCATTCAGAAGATAAGCTAAAGAGAATCACCTAGGTAGTTAGTTTACCAGCAAGGAGGTGGTAGTACTATATTCTTCTTTGTATTCAATTTGAATAAAGTAGAACCCTGTTGGAATGTGGGTTAAATCCAATTGTTCTTTCCACGTATAGCTCTCAATTTGTTTCCCTTCTAAAGAGATAAGGTTGATTGATTGAGGCGTGTAATCTCCGCTGTAGCTAAGGTTTACAAGGCCGCTTGTAGGATTAGGATACGCTTTCAGACTACTTTTCTTACTGGTTTCTGCAATACTTAATGCTCCACAAGAGTAAATAGAGTCAGTATCTGAGTACAAGAGTTGTCCGTTTTTAAAGGCACAACCTAAATGGTCGCTTTCTGTTGGCGATGCTCCTGGGGTGTTAATCAAACTAAGCGAACCAATCCCTTCAACCCAAACGGTTACTTCAGATAGCGATATAGAAGGGGCCACCGCATGGAGGTAAAAGAACCGATGATCATCATTTTCTAAAGGGCGAAGAACAATGGAGTCAAGCACAAATTCTCCTCCGTTTTCTGGTAATGGACCTCGCGGATTGTAAACACTTACTGTATCTCCAACATCAATACTGAAATCGTACAGCGGGAATTCATCGATAATAGAGTGACCTCCCAGCAGTTTCATATAAACCACCTTTTCCTGCACATCCTCTCGCATAAGAAAATCCCCTTGGATGTAATGGAAACCATCTAAAATTCTGTAAACGTTACCATCAACCAGCGTATCGCCAGCGGTGTAATAAACATCGGTTATACAGCCATTTAAGCAAGATACCGTCCGCCATTGGTTGGTTTCGCCAATCAGGGATATGTATGGCTGTGCGGTTCCGATATGGAATGATAAACACAGAACGAATAAAAGTATAAGCTGTTTCACGAGGTTGAAATTACCTTTTGAGGATTAATAGACTCAATTATGTGCTTTTTAAATTGTTCAGTTTAATGCATCAGAACCAAAATGATAGGATGAAGTTAAGTTTGGTGCATACTCAAAGTAGCCTTTTGTAGGAGCTGGCGGAGTACGTTCTAGCACCATGCCGAGCATATCAACTTGCAGATTATAGAAAGAGGATGGTAACTCCTTAGCCTCTAGCTTATAATACCCCTAGAACCATTGCACGGTTTCGGCCCAATCTGGGTCTACCAATTGCAGCAACTCATTATTTGTAGGTAAGTAAGAGAGTTCGTTTGGCGCATCTTAAAACAAAGAATACCGCTACTTTTCTAAGTACTTCCGTTTTTTGGTTAGTAAACAGCCGTATTAAGTTTCTATTTTTCACAACTTTAAAACGCTACAATATGCTGAAACTTCAAATCTTCACCTTGCTTTTAATCTTATCTGGGTCTGCAATTGCTCAAAACCCTAACCCAAGTAGTTCTACAGACAACTACATTCTGAGCGAAATGGCCGCAGAACATGCAGCTGGCATGTCTACTTTAATTGTAAAAGATGGAGAGGTGGTTTGGGTAAACAGTTACGGTTTTTCAGATGTAGAAAACAACGTTTCTGCAACGGACAGCACCGTTTTTCTACTGGCTTCTATTTCAAAGGTATTTACAGGTACTGCTCTCATGCACCTGCATCAGAACGGTCATTTTAACCTGGATGAAGACATCAACAATTACTTGCCATTTGATATTGAAATCCCCAATTACCTAGCCGATAGTATCACCTTCAGAATGCTAATGACACATAGCTCATCTATCTCAGACAATGATGCAGCAATGGAGACTTATTACAGCAACGGAGACCCTACCATTGCTTTAGGCGATGTTGTTGAACGCTACTTCTCAACTTCTGGCGCAGACTACAATTCTAACCTGAATTTTAGCAACAATTCGCCAGGCACTGTATATGAATACTCTAACATGGCAACGGCTTTAGCCGGCTACATGGTAGAGGCCGTTTCCGGAACGGATTTCAGTGACTATTGTAACACTCACATTTTTGACAAGCTGTGCATGAACAGTACCTCATGGTATTTGGCTGATTTTGATACGAACAATATGGCACAACCTTATCAGTGGTTGGGCGGGCAGTACGTGCCGTATGCTCATTATGGTTTTGCCGATTATCCCAACGGACAGCTACGTTCAACCTCCCTAGACCTTGCTAATTTTCTTATTGCATACTTACAAAATGGAGCGTTTAATTCTCAAGAGTTACTTAGCGCTACTTCGATTAACGAAATGCTCTCCCCACAAATTCCTTTCATAGACCCAACCCAAGGACTTAACTGGTATCTCGAGGATATTTATCTGAACGCAGGAGGAACTGTTCCACTTTGGGGACATAACGGAGGCGAAAACGGTGTTTCTACCGACATGTATATTGACCAAACCAACAACATTGGCGTGCTGGTAATAAGCAATGGCGAAGGTGACAACCTAAATATTGTTGATGAACTCTACAATTACGCATTAACACTTTCCCCAACAGGCCTTGGAAACCCTCCGTGCGATGCCTTGAGTATTGAACATTTATCTAAACCCTCTTTTTTCCTTTACCCAAACCCTTCAGTAGGCTTGATACACATTGACCTAGACCAAATAACGGAGGATTTTAACCTTGTTCTATACAACTCTGTAGGCAAGTTGCTTCATTCAGAAACACTAAGAAAATCTCAAAACTTCAGCTATCAATTGCCTGAAACAGACGGCCTATACATCATTCAATTGATTGACTCGGAGGGAAGTATAACAACATTGAAGGTGGTCAAAGAGTAAGCCATCATTACTGTGGGCACCGTTCTATCATTCTGTTTGCGCTAAAAGCGTATTCAGTTCTAGTGGCCGAGGAACTAAAGCCCTAATTTGTGTAGGCCTTAAACGGATTTACACAAGAGACGAATCTTACTTACTGACGCTTGAAAATTGAAAAGAAACAACGACACCAGCTATCAAAATAGGGCGAACGTACGTCAGTCAGTTTTATCACGTTCTGCAAAGTTCTGTTTCGGGTGAAAGGACGAGGGAACTAAACCCCTATTTTTCATAGCTGTAAAGCGTTGTATTTATTTGCAAAGACCGCCAAATTTTTATATTCGGCTTTTAAGATTTATTAGTTAAAATATAAAAATTTGGCTGTGTGTTAATCCGAAAATTTAGTGTCTTTTACACGCTACGTTTCATACACAAGACCGTTGGAGAAAACATTTTGGCTCAACCCGAAACTTTAGCATGGACATTCTAACTCAAGGCCTTCTTGGTGCTACGACTTTCGCCTTGGTGAAAGAAAAGCATATTGGCAAAAAAGCTTTGCTTATCGGTGGTATTGCTGGACTTATGCCAGACTTTGATGTTTTATTGGCTCCAATATTTAACGAAATTGAGTTTCTGACGGTCCATAGGAGTGTTTCCCATTCCTTGCTCTTTGCAGTTATTATGTCCCTTTTTCTGGGGTTTGTTTTCCAACGTAAATTCGGACAGGCCCACTCATTGAAAGGTTGGGTGTTCGCGTTTTTTCTCGCAATATTCTCGCATGCGCTACTTGATTGGTTCACGACCTACGGAACGAAACTTTTTAGTCCCATTTCAGGCCACATGTTTTCGCTGAATAGTATTCACGTATTTGAACCATTGTATTCGGTCATATTGCTAATCGGAGTAATAGCCTTGCTTGTCAAATCTGATGACAGTCGGTACAGAACAACCATTTTGACACTAACCTTTACCCTTTCCACAATTTACCTTGGGTCTACCTATGTGTCTAAAACTCACGCGTATTATCATTTCAAATCTGAATTGGCTAAACAGGAACTCGAATATGAGAGGATATTAGTTTCTCCAACACCATTGAACTCTCTTCTCTGGCATGGCATTGTTAAAAGTGAATCGGGGTATTATTTCGCAACCTATTCAATTCTGGATAAGCGGAAGGACATCGAATTCCAATTCGTTGCAAGTCATAACAAACTAATTCCTGAAATGGAAAAGAGTAGGCTAGTTAAATTTTACTTGGACTACACTCAAGATTTTCCACTCATTAAAAAAGATGAAAACGGTAAAGTAAAAGTATATGCCATCAAATATGGTCCGATAAACTATTTTGGTGTGCCCGAATTCGTTTATCCACTCACTTTTGACGGAGTAAATTTTTCTGAACATTCTGTGAAGGTTGATCACTCTGGAAAGGAAAGAGGCCCAGTAAAAAACTATGCGAATCTTTTTAGAAGGATAAAAGGAATTTAAAAAACGGTTTTACAACACCACCAACACAAACTAGGGCGAACGTAGGTCACGCAGTTTCATCATTTTCTGCAAAGTTCGGCATCGGGCGAAAGGACGTTGGTATTAAAGCCCTGTTTTTCATAGCTGTAAAACGTTGTACTTAATTTTGAAACTATTAACGATGAAAAAAAAATCATACATCATTTCAGTTTTATTGTTGTTTGCTTTTTTAGTTGCAAATAGATAGATACCAAGAACAATAAAAAAGGAGGGGAATCAACAACTCAATCGGAGAGTGTTGAATTGGAGAATGCAAAAAACAGTGTAGAAGATCGAGATGATGAGCTACAAGATGTTGGAATTATAGAAAGTATTGAAGACGGAAATTATCCATTTTTTGTGGTAACAGTCAATTTTGTTAAGCGTGAAATGAAAATAGATTTCAATTTGAATATTGAATCTATTTCTCTTGATATTGCCGGGCTAAATGAACTAATCGGAAAGTATGCAGCCTTTCACTATACTTCTGAATTAGAAAATAATTTGAATGATCTTCAGATTGAAGGAAAGTCTTTATTTGGTGAATATGCGCCCGAATATGATACTAATTCGTCTCAAATTAAAGGTGCACTAAATGGCGCTGATGCAGTAACTCCTGGTGATTTGCCAAGTATGATTTCAGTTGCTGACCTAGAAGGTAAAAAAATGAATTTCGAATTGTTCATTGATTCTGAAACCGTAAAAGCAAATAACAAAACAGTAGACGCTTTTTATGACATCATAAGCGTTCATTGTGCCCATAAATATCCTAAAAAAGTACATCGTCTCGCAATCATGGAATCAAATGCACCCAATATTCACAGTAATTTAATGGAGTGAAACATAGGAAGCTTGTCGCAAATTGAATTTTGCGACATGTTTTTTTGACGCGATTTAGCTACGTGGGGGTTAGGTCTTATCACGTTCTGGAGGCAAGACCTAGTAGGTTTTCAAAACCTACTAGGTCTAGGCAGTGACAGGAAGTAAAAGCCTATGTTGCGTAAGTGGAGAACGTTGGTAATTATTAATTGATGCTAGTCCAAAATAAATGTGAAGCGATGAAAAGACATTTTTACTTATTAATAACTATTTGGTTGTTTTTAAGCTGCAATTCAAGTAACCAAAATACTAATACCCCAAAAGAGATTGGATATGATACCGAGCGAATCCAGAGAATAGCAGACGTGCAAAAGGAAATGATTGATAATGAGCTTATAGGTAGCAATCAGGTCATAATCTATAAAAATGGAGAGCGTATATACAATCAAGTAGTTAACTCCGGTCGAGTTGGAGATGGTGATATAACCGAAGAAACCTTATTCCCTTTGTGGTCAATGTCTAAGCCAATAACAACGGTTGCTGTCATGATGCTATTTGAAGAAGGAAAATTTATGCTAGATGATCCTATTGGGAAATATCTTCCTGAACTGGATTCGTTACAATGCTTGGATTCCAGTGGTGTTTCGTATCCCTGCAAGCAACCTGTGCTAATTCGTCATCTTCTTACTCACAAATCAGGATGGAGTTATTATCCAGGAATGAGTGATGGTAAGTTCTATTTGGTAACAGATACGGCATTTACAGACCTGGAAGATTTTTCAATGAAAATGGCTGAAAAACCTTTACTATTTGAGCCTGGCACCAAGTACGAATATGGGTTAAATACGGCATTATTGGGAAGGCTTATTGATGTCGTTTCAGGCCAATTTTTTTATGATTTCCTTAAAGAAAGAATCTTTGATCCATTAGAAATGCCAAATACAAAGTTTGGACTCTCTGAAAATGAACGAAAGCGGCTCCAACCTCTTCTAAGGTTAAATGATAGTTCCCCTGGATTTTATTCGGGTGAATTCGATGAATCAAGCTATCAAAAAGGATTAACGGTAAAATTAGGCGGAGAGGGATTGATTTCAACGGCTACCGACTACAGTCATTTTTGTGAAATGCTTTTAAATGATGGAATTTATAATGGAACACGGCTATTAAGTCCAGCATCGATAGGTTGGATGCATGAACCACAAACAATCGAAAGTGGTTTTCCAGGGTTTGATAGTGGGTTCACTTTCTTTCATCTTAGCAACCCGATTAGGGATGGTGGGCTATCACCCGAAGGGATTTTCGGTTGGGGTGGCTATCATTCAACATGGTTTTGGATAGATCAGAAGAACGACCTTTTTGGGCTAATTATGACTAGAAAGACTCCATTTTCCAGCTCACTATTCAAAAAAGTGAGGATAGCTGCTTATCAATCCATTTATTAATACTCAAACCACTACCGACAAGAGATTAAAAACATAGGGCTAATCTGCAATCAGAAAGTTAATCGTACTCTTGAAAGTGCGCCAAGTAAAATATAAATTAGAAATTGGTCTTGGCTCGTAGGTCAAGGAAAGCAAGGTGCTATTCAATCCCCACGTTTTTTTATCAAGACGTTGTAAGTAATTGAGGCGCTACATATTCAATCAACACATAAGCTAATGCCGTTCAATACATTCTTGGAAAATTTCACATGAAAAATCTTGCCCAACTAATACGTGCATACGTGGAATTAGAAAACCACGAAATTGAAGCATTGGAAAATGTCCTTGAGAAAAAGAGTCTTCAGAAAAACGAAATGATTCTAACAGAAGGAACCATTTCGCAAGAGATTTACTTGGTTATCAAAGGTTGTGTAAGGCTTTATTATAACGTTGATGGCAATCACAAAACGGCATTCTTTTATACAGAAGGACAGTTTATATGCGCGGGGGAGAGCTACACGTTTAATGTTCCAGCAAAAGAAAATTATCAGGCTATAGAAGACACAGAGATTTATGTGTTTTCAAGGGAATGTGTTGAGCGATTGTTGGCAATATCAAACAAGTTTGAGATTCTGGGCAGAATAGCTACCGAAAATGAATTGATTGCATGTCAGAAAATGATTGCTTCGTTTGTTACCAAGTCGGCCGAAGAGAGATATGTTGAGTTACTAGATACTCAGGGAGAATTGTTTCAGCGGGTTCCGCAACAATACATTGCCTCTTATTTAGGCGTGTCTCCAGAAACATTAAGTCGAATTAAGACAAGAGCGTTTCAGAAACAAAAATCTTGACGAACGTCAAGTATATGTGACTTTCTCTACTCGCACCTTTGGTGAAAATTAAAGGAGATGAATAAGAAGGTATTGGTTGCAGGCGCTACAGGGTATTTAGGGAAGTATTTGGTTGCAGAGCTAAAAAAAAGGGGGTATTGGGTTCGCGTCTTAATCAGAAAGGAAAGCCAAAAATTGTTGCTGCAAAATGCGGATGACTTTTTTGTTGGCGAGATAACCAAGCCCAAAACACTTGTCAATGCCTGTGAAGGAATAGAGCAGGTATACACTTCGGTGGGCATTACCAAGCAGAAAGATGGAATGACCTACATGGATGTCGACTATCAAGGAAACTCAAACCTATTGACAGAGGCCAAAAGGTCAAACGTACAATCCTTCCTTTATGTATCGGCTCTAGGAGGAGAGAATTTCAAGCACCTGAAAATCTTTGAAGCAAAGGAAAAATTTGTGGCTGAGTTGAAGGTCTCTGGGCTCAATTACACCGTTATGCGGCCAAATGGTTTTTTCTCGGACATGAGAGATTTTCTTGATATGGCAAAGGGAGGAACCGTCTATCTGTTTGGTGATGGAAATTTCAAAATGAATCCCATTTCAGGTTCTGATCTAGCGAAAGTATGTGTAGACAAAATAGATACTAGCGAGAATGAAGTAAATATTGGCGGGCCAGATCTTCTTACACAAAATGAACTGGCTGAGCTCGCCCTCAATGCATGGAACAAAAAGATTAGAATAGTCCATCTTCCTGATTGGATTCGGAAGTGTACCATTTGGGGTGTGAGGGCATTCACGACACCCAAAACCTACGGTCCTGTAGAGTTTTTTCTCACACTTATGGCTCTTGACAATATTGCTCCACAATACGGAGAACAAAAGCTGGAAGCCTTTTTTAAGAAGGAGGCATTGAAATAACAACTACCTACAACGCAGCTATCAAACTAGGGCGATCCACCTGGGGCGGACAGTTGGTCTTATCACGTTCTGCTTGCCTGCCTCCAATAACTCAATTCTGAGTTTTTATGCCCATTCCACACTCTGCGCACGATAGTAACCCGAAACACACAACGCATCGTATCAATTCCCGAACTAAAAAAGCTGCTAGTCGATTATTAATATGAATTGAGCGGCATTATAGCTTAATTTGTCGGTAAGTATAGGTTTAAATTACCCCGCACTATGAAAAAAAGCATACTATTATCGGTAACAACTTTTGCGCTATTTCTGCTTTCAACTACAGGCTTTAGTCAAACGCTTGAATTAGGAGCACTTTCCTCTTTTGAAGCTTATACTGGAACGGGAGCCGTTTCAATGGCAGCTGCAGCAACTCTAACAGGCGATGTTGGATCAAATGTTGGAGCAATAAGCGGTTTTGTGCCGCCAGCTTTTACCGGAACATTACACCACGCTAATTCTGTAACAGCTCAGTGCAGAATCGATTTACTTAAATTGTATATCGATCTTAGTAATCTTCCTGTTACACATGCTAACACACACGCTCCTGCTTTTGGGGTCGAAACTATTACCCCAGGTGTTTATTACATAGGTGGCGCTGGATCTATAACAGGAGCTCTTACTCTTGATGGAAACAATGATCCTGATGCATCATTCGTAATTAAATTTAACGGAGCAATGACAGTGGAAGCTGGCGCACAGGTTATTTTAACTAATGGTACACAAGCATGTAACGTTTTTTGGATTGCTGAAGGAGCTATTACTGCTGGAGCCGGTAGTATTTTAAAAGGAACTTTATTCTCACATTTTGCAGCTGTTGGTCTTGGTGCAAATTGTAATTTAGAAGGAAGAATGCTTAGCATGGAAGGTGCAATAACTATAGGTGCTGGTAGTTCGGCAATTGCATCAGGTTGCGTTAGTACAATTCAAATACCCTGCTTCCCTAGTGCTCCTGCCGTTGCGGTTGATGTGTTAGGAAGCCTAGAAAATTTTACTCTTTTTACAAGTGCTGGTGCAGTGGGAAATACAGGAGCATCTGGTGTATTTGGTAATATTGGTACAAATGCTGGTGCTATTAATGGTTTTGCCTTTGCGGCTCATGTTGGAGCAGCATATAATTCAGATGTTGTTACTGCACAAGCCAAAATTGACTTAGATAACGCTTATACTCAGCTTCTGGCATTACCAAATACCTCAACTACACACACACCAGCCTTTGGACTTGGAGAGACCCTATCTGCTGGAGTTTATTCTATAGCAGGAGCAGGGTCCTTAGCAGGAACTCTCACGTTAGACGGTAACAATAATTCTGATGCAGTCTTTGTATTTAAATTTGGAGGTGCATTTACAGTAGGGGCACAATCAAAAATAATTTTAATTAATGGAGCAAGACCCTCCAATGTTTTTTGGATTGGTGGAGCCGGAGTTCCAACAGGTGCCATTTCTATAGCTGCTGGTAGTCATCTTAAAGGAACATTCATTTCTCATGCCGGAGCTTGTAACCTTGGAGCAGGTGCAATTTTAGATGGCCGATTGCTTTCTACAGCTGGAGCGGTTAATACTAACGTAAGTATCGCCCATTTGATGGTACATGATGAAATTTGTTACTGTGAATCTGAAGGTTCCACTACTGGATTTGAATGGATAAAAAAAGTAAGACTAAAATCCATCAAAAATAAATCTGGCAATGATAACGGATATGGTGACTACACACATCTCGGTACAAATCTGAATCCTGGGCAAAACAAGAACATCAAATTGAAACCTCGCTTTGGTAATAATGGTGCAGATGAAAAGTTCTGGCGTGTATGGGTAGATTGGAATAATGATGGTGATTTTGATGATTCGGGAGAGTTAGAAGTGGAGCATTCTTCATTTGGAAACGTTACTCAACAAATCACAGTACCTACAAATGCACCAGCAGGAAATAAAATGATGCGAGTAAGTATGAAGTCGGGGGCCTATTCAAGTCCGTGTGAAACCTTTCTAAACGGAGAAGTTGAAGATTATACAATATTTATTACCGGTTCTAATCCTCCAACACCACGTTTGGCTGACCCTGGTAACAGTTCGGTTGCAAACCCTCTTAATGTATCGGTATACCCTAACCCGTCTAATGGAGTGTTTAATCTAAACTTTACCAATATAGATGCAAAGACAAACATCTTTTTATTCGATATGACTGGTAGGTTAATGGAACAAAAATCTATTACTTCTGCTGAAGCCTCTCAAAATATATTAATAGGTAATAATGTCTTATCATCTGGTGCCTATGTTATCAGAGTTATTTCTGGAGAGAAAAGCATCACTAAAAAGGTAATCGTAGAATAACTTTTAAATGCTAGTCTCATCTAGCAACACATAGTAGGTCTCTTTATATAAAGCCCCCGTCCTGAAAGGGGTGGGCGCTTTTGTTTTTCTACGAGGGAGAACTAGCGGGGCTCGGTGATTGAATCTGCGACATTTGAGTCGCAGTGAGTTAAGTCATGACTGTGAGATTCACAACTTTACAGACAATGACAACTAGAAGAAAATTGAATTTGAACCTTAACGGCTACTTGTCTAATGTATTATCTGGCTTTTCAGGAACAGAGTCATATCCATGTCCTCCCCAAGGATGGCACGAAAGGATTCGTTTTGCAGCAAACCAAGAACCCTTTAACGGGCCGTGTATTTCAATGGCTTTAATAGCGTAGGAAGAGCAAGTTGGAGTGTACCTACAAGTAGGAGGAAGCCAAGGAGAAATGACACCTTGATAAAAGCGTATTGGTAAAATCAGAATAAATTTTACCGCACGAATTATCATTTAGATAAAGATGCTAATCAATTACGGAATTACAATTCGTTCAGAAAACGATAACTCCTTTGATACTATCCTGCAAACATAATTTCCAGAATACAAGCCGATAGAACTTAAAACAACGGTTTGTGCTCCTGCTGGCTGAATTCCATCCAGTACAGAATAAACAACTCTGCCGCTCATATCTATTACATCAAACTCAACATTCTGTGGTTGATTAAGACTAAAACGAATGATTGGGTAACCCGAGTTGTAATACACTTCGTGCGATTCAAAAGACTCTTCTTCAACACCAACGCTGCTGTTTGTAAAACCTACAAATAGTACTTGATTGCCTCCAGGAATGGCAAGCGTGTCTGTTTCAGGAGCGTAGCATATATCCGCTGGACTATTAATTCCAGCAACGGTAATTATCTCAGAACTAGAAAAGTCATTATTGTACTTAGTGATACGAGCCGGGCTCCAAGAAGAAACGTACCAGTTTCCCTGAGCATCGTAGTCAATGCCATCAATATTGCTTAGCCCAGTTGCAGGCACTATTGTAGTAATGGAATAATCTGAAAGGCTCATTGCCTTTACAACGCCAGCTCCCCAAGTGACAAACAAGCAGCGGTTATTAGCCTCATCATAAACAATACCGTTAGGAGTAGTAGAGCCAGTTGCTGCCACTTGGCTTGTAGAAGGTGAGCCGAGGTTAGAAATATCGATTTCGTGAATTTTCTTCGCACTGAAATCTGTTACCCAAAGTTTGTCAACTCCATTAGAACCCATCCCGTTTAAGAAGCTTGCCCCAGAGATAGAAATATTCATAACCTCCATTTCGGTGGTTAAATCATATCCTCTAACACCTCCGCCTACAATGGCAAAAAGCGTGTTGCCCACTACCTCCATTCCGTAGTCAGCATGTGTACCACTTCCGAAGTAGGAAAGACCACCATTTGGCGCAATAGCAATAATAGAACTGTTATCTGAAGATGCTAGGTAACGGTTGTTTACAGGGTCGTATTCAACACTTTCTACACCAGAAAGACTTTGGGCAGAAACAGAACCAACCAGAGCACACGCAATAACTATAGAGTATATTTTTTTCATACCGATGAAGTTTTCAAGTACGAAAATATATGAAAATGCCTCTCAGAAATGTTAAACACAATGTGAAGAATAAACGAGTTCTTAACAGTTGACTTGCAACAAAAAAAATGGACGGTAGATTACTTTATGCTGCAATTTTTCGGGTTTGTATTAATTGTGAGTATTCAATTGGTGTCAAATAGTTCAAGATTGAGCACCTTCTTCGGGTGTTGTAGCCTGCATGCAGCCCTTATAAATACTTCTTCAAATTTCAATAACCTGTGCGTTTTATTCCTATCTATTTTAAGATGGGAAGCCACTACGTAAAAACGTAGGTTACATGACAAGACTAGGTCAAACAAGCATTCAGAAATGGCGTCAATTTAATCTTCAAGCCACGAGACTGATTAGTCATATTTCATGGCGGCATCAGTAATGTCCTCAGGGTTGTATTTCAAGTTTTTACCCATCGTTCCTGCAAAACGCTTCCAAAAGCTTTCACGTTCTGGTAGGGAGACAAAGTTTTCGACCTCTGCCCAAGTAGGGTCAATGCTAATATTTACATCGTTGTAATAGGCATGTATCGTGTCAAATATTACTGGCACAAAAGCCACATCAAGTTTCTTTCGTTTGGCAAATGACTTTACCATTTTAGATTGGAACGGGTCGGTTGCAACCGCAATGTTTTCGAACCCAAGGTCTTTGGCCATGTAAAAGGAATAGAAGATATTCTCCGTTGAGTGCTCCGCTTGTTCTTCGGTGAAAATGTTCTCAGAAGGAATGCCTAGTTTTTTAGCGTACTCGGCCATAATTCTAGATTCAACATAAGGCGAATAAACTGCGCTACCTGTGTAGATAATGTTCTTGGCGTAGCCTTGGTTATAAAGATGATAGCTCCATAGTACTCTCAATCTCATGATATCACTCCAAGCCGTATCAAAAGGAACTCCAGGAACAATAATGGCGTCAAAAGGCATCTGAGACTGAGCATTTATAAAAGCCTTTCTGGTGCTTCCGCAAGAGGCAATACTTACAATAGCGATGACTAGCAGATGAAATGCTATAAAGTTGAGGA
>JBLHEU010000049.1:0-17348 GCA_047614525.1 Bacteroidia bacterium
TTCCAGAAACTGGGAGATATGGGATTCGACCAACTCGCATTGCGGAAATACCCGGAGGTTGGAACAATCAATCACGTTCATCATGCAGGAAATTCTTCGGCATTGGTCGATGGTGCGGCTTTGACTCTTATAGGAAGTAAGGAGGCAGGAGAACAGCAGGGGTTGAAACCACGGGCTAGAATTCGTTCTATGGCTTTGACGGGAACAGAACCAACCATTATGCTTCTTGGCCCTGCGCCCGTAACCAGAAAAGCGTTGAAAAAGGCTGGAATGGAAATAGGTGATATTGACCTTATTGAAGTGAACGAAGCATTTGCTTCTGTTGTGCTTCGTTTCCTAGAAGACCTGAATATTGACGAAAACAAAATCAACGTAAACGGAGGTGCCATTGCAATGGGTCACCCGCTTGGTGCTACTGGCGCAATGCTTATGGGCACTTTGATTGACGAACTAGAACGTCAGGACAAGCAAACTGGTTTAGTAACGCTTTGCGTTGGTGGCGGAATGGGAATTGCTACGATTATTGAGCGGGTTTAACGTCCAATTTCCAACTTCATTCCCTCGCTGTGGGTGGTAAAATCAGGCGCATACATGCATTGTAATTGTGAAATTCCATTGCTAAAAGTTCCCGCTTGCGTTACGTTTAAATCGTATTCAAAAACAAATGTGCCTTTTGGCAGATAACCAAAGAAGAAATTCATAGCGGCATCCGTTGTTGAACGGTAGTAGCTCATGCCTTCTTGATACTCTGGTCCTGAAATTTGTTTGCGTGGTTCGAAACTGGCCGCTCGCATGTCTTTCAAATGCACATATTCCATGTGGCGGTCGGTTTCTAAGATGATTTTCACCCGAACCCTATCTCCTACAGAAAGCGTGTTATTATCATCCAAAGATTTCATGATTTGTCCGTCTTTTGTGTCTTCCAAAAGCATTACTTCTCGCGTCATCTTAATTGGGTTATCCTGAGCGTCAGTAATCTTATCGAGGTCTTCGAAATACTGCCAGTAAACCGCTCCCCAAGCCACGCCATCGTTGTGTTTTGTAACTGTCACACTCCCCATTTCTGGAGAGATGGAATTCTTCGTCCAGTTGGTTTTGAAATAACCTGTTCCAGCTTCAGTTTTAAGGTCTTTGTCTGTTCTTGGGTCGATGGTTTCGTTACCCATCTGAATAGAAACAAGCGGCTGAGTTTCAAAGTCTGGTGTGCCAGTGCTCAAAAGCGCATAGCAAGCTTCGGCAGTTGCTTTAGTGGTTTCCCAGCTTTGCGTTTGCTTTTGTTTGAGAAGCCAAATATTCATTTCTCGAACCATGTCTGCATCCTTCGCTATTTCGTCAAATGCCTCCAAAATCATCACATGATTTTCAATAGGCGCTTGATACCAGTAATAGCCTTTATCCACCGCCCAATAAGCTCCAAACTCTTTGCTTGTAAGGACAGTCTCGCGTAGCGAAACAACAACTTTCTGCGCATCACTTTCAAACCCAGAACGGTTTAAAATGACTGCCGCTAATCCTTTTTGAGAAGCATCCAGTTTTGTCCATTTAAGGCGGATGGTTTTTACGATGATGTTATAGGTGGTTTTGGCTTTTCCCGATAAAGCAAAATCCTCTAGCCAAAACGAGCGAGTGTACGTCATGTGCAGGTCAATCCAACCCGGACGGTAGTCTTTGTCCTTGAGCGCTCTTCGGTCGTAATAGATTACCATTTCCTTATCGAGAAAAGCAACAGCTTTTTTGAGCATGGACTCAGTTTCTGCATCTTTTTTCCAGACCCCCATTTTTCGCATTTTGCCAAACCCAGCAACAATATGTCGAGTGATGAACATGTCAGAACTCAGTCCGTTGAACCAACCCCAACCACCATCTGGCCTTTGGTTTTGCTTCAGCTTCTTTAGCGAAATAGCCAATTCCGTTTCCATTCTATTTACATCGAATAACTCTCCAATTCTTCTGCGTTGCTCGGTTTCATTCTGCGCATCTCTAACCCAAGGAGTTTCTCTTAATAGGGCTTGTTTCAATTCTGGATTTTTCTCCAATTCTGATAGAAAAGCATCGCCTTCTTTATTCTGCGCGGCACTTTTCCATTGGTCAAAAACGCTTTTGATTTTCGGGTCAGAATTGGCCAAATGTGTTCCGATGGCATTCGCGTAATAGCGGCTAAAAATTTGTTCGGAACATTCGTAGGGATATTCCATCATGTAAGGCAACGAAAGCACCGCCAACCAAACAGGGTTTGGAGTGAATTCTAATGTAAGCGAATGGTTTCTAAGCGTTTTAGAGGTGTTGTCTTTTAGCTTGGTGAACGTGAAATTATGCGTGCCTTTTCCACGGACAGGCAATGGCATTGCTTCGGTAACCAGCATGCGGTTTGAAAGCACAGGTATGGTTTTTTCTTCTCCGTCTGAATGCTTTTCTGACCACGCTTTGGTTGTGAATTTGATGGCTGAAATTCCTTCAGGAACATCAAACTCCCATGAACCGATTACGCTACCATTTACGAATTTCAGATTTCGAATTTCGAATTTCTTGTTTAACACGTTTCCTGTTAACGCATCCATCAACTCTAGCGATGCATTAGCTGTTAAAATCGTGCTGTCTAAAACATTCACTTTTACCTGAAAAACCAGTTTATCGCCCTCTCGTAAGAACCGTGGATAGTTCGGAGTAAGCATCAATTGTTTGCGAGTAACTACCTCTTCGGTAATCGTTCCAATTTTCAAGTCTTGAGTGGTCGCCAGTCCCATAAACTTCCATCGCGTAAGCGATTGTGGCGCAGTAAAACTCAGTTTAATTGAACCGTTTTCGTCTGTTTTTAAATGCGGATTGAAAAACACCGTTTCACTGAAATCAGAACGCATTTTGATTTCTTTTGGGGGATTTGAAAGCCCCCCATTTGCATTTCCTAAAGAAGCGGGCATACTACGAGTCTCGATGGCAACTGCATCGGCTTCTGCAAATGCAAAATCACGACTGTCAGATGCATCGCTTTCTTCTTCTGATAACGCCATGGTTTTGCGAAGCCCACCTCTTGATGCCCTATTTGAAGAAATAGAAACAGATTGCAGTTCGTTGTAAAACCCTCCCCTTGCAAAACGATACCCAAACCAATTGATATTCTCAAAATCTCGGATAAGCGCAGAACTTGGATAACGCTTCCAGTTTCTATCCCATGTGTTTACTTGAGCCCGCTTGAATGAGTTGGATTTCCAACCTTTTCGGGCATTTAGAAAACCATAAGGTTGCAACGCCCAGTTGTTGGCGGCCAGCACATCCAAAGACGCATCGTACATGGTTGTGAGGTATTCGGCACTAACTGCTTTGCCAGCCTTGTCGGTGATTTTCAGCGTCCATTCTTCCTTATCGTCTGGCGACATTTCCTTGCGAAACGTTTCCAGTTTTACGTCCAATTGTTTGTTGGCATAGGGAACCATAATAGTCTTAGTCCATTCTAAAAACGCATTGTTTCTTACGGCGCTTACATGGATTTGTCCATTACCACGCCATTCTTCGGTCACGGGAACGCTGATTTTCTTCTGCTCGTTAGAGACAGTTAAATTTTCAGAGTAAACCAATTTGTTGGTGCTATTACCCCGATCTTTTACTTCAATCTCAATCAAGAAATCAACGCCCTTGTACGAAGACCCTACATAAAACTCAAGCGTTTCGCCCGGTACATGGCTGTATTGATGAGCGTGAAACCAAGCGGTTGTTGAATACGGTGGAACTCCCGATTTTTGATCTATCAACGTATAATATTTTCGCTGTTTTACCTCGGTGCCAAAAGCATCTTTGGCGGTTAGTTCAACCAAGTAATGGCCTTGGCCGAGGCTATTGAGCGGACCGATATTTACGGCAGTTTCTTTCTCAGTATCCACAATTCCATGGTACATATTCTTGCTTTTCTCCCACGTTTTAAAATCGTTTTCTTGTGCATAAGGCTCGTTTGTCAATAAACGTTTATGCTCAATTTCAGATAAGTAGAATTGGTCTGGATTACTCCACATTCTATTTCGAAGAATGCGTTCGTTTGGCTTCAATTCCCAAACATCCACGGCCACTTTTGCATTTTGCTTTTCGCCAGATAAATTGTTAGCTAAAACTGTATAACTCCCGAGTTCGCTTTTCTCGATTATGCTGGGAACGCTGATGTCCAAATTCAGAGAATGATAACCAACCGCAATGGTTCCAGAACCTGTTTGCATTTCGCCACTTTGGTCTGTTACATCAACCTCCAACTTGTACCGAAAAACAGGCTTGTATTTAGATTGAACTAATGGATCTGGTTGTGCTTGAAATACAACATTAAAAACCCCACCGGCATCAGGAGTTACTGTTCCGAAAGCCACTTGCTTTGGATTTGATTGAGGAAACCAACCCCAGCAAAGCCAGCGATAAGGAAAGGCTGTTGTTCGCGTAACGCGGTATTTCACTTCGGCACCATCAAGCGGAACTCCAGCATAAGACATGGCAGAACCCGAAATCAAAACCGTGTCGTTTACTTGATACTGCCCTTTCGGATTGTCAACTTTTACCTCAAATTTTGGACGTTTGTATTCTTCCATTCTGAAGGAATGAGAGCCACTTTCATTCCCAATTCTGATGCTTCCATTTAGCCCGCCTGTTGGCGCGATAAAAGTCCCAGAGAAAGTGCCGAATTCGTTTGATTTCAAATCCAGTTTACTCACTTCTTGCCCATTGGCATCATACAACTTTATGGTAGTAGATTTACCCTGAAGCGTTTCTACTTTAGTGCCATTGCTACGCAAAATCAAACCTTTAAATTGAATGGTTTGGCCAGGGCGATAAATAGCTCTGTCGAGAAAGAAATGCGTGCGCTCATTCCACCGAACATCTTCCTTGTTTCCGTAACCGTAAACGTTATCGGCACTAATTAGCTTGTCTTGTCCGTGGTACACATCAGCAATCAATCCGCGATGGTTTTGAGACTCGGCTTGCCAAGTTGCCTCTCCGTTTTCATCAGTAATAAGCGTTTCTACTAATTCGTATGTGTTCTTACGATTATTTCGGTCGTAAACGAGGGTAAGGAGTTCAACTTTTGCATCTTGAATCGGGTCTCCTAAATTGCGGGAAAGCACTTTTAGCACGCTTTTTCCATTGTCGTTCTGGCGTTTGATAATGGCGATATCTGAAACGGTAACAACGGCAAACGAAACGGCATCGCCACCAGTAGAAAGGTTAGAATCTGTTCCTGCAAAAAGCACATATGTTCCAAGCGGAAGTCCGTCAAGCGGAAGTTCAATACTGTGGCTTTTGAAATCTTTTGGGTTTGGTATTTCGAAGGTTTTCTCAGTAACAGTGGTGCTGTTTGATTTCATCCATCTCACCAATTTCTCTCCGTAATTCTGACGAGACTTGTTTCGGTATTCAATTGGGTCTAAGCTTGCAACACGAACATAAACAGGCCATTTATCTGCATCTGGTTTGTCCAAGTTTCGGTACCGAAGCAGAAAACGAAATGCCTTGTTTGGAAGGATAATTCCTTCCGCATCCATCGCCCATTCTTTGGACTGAATGCGTTCAGAAAGCGACTTGCAATTTCTGGCTCCAATGCTATTCGGGAATTTCTTGATGTAAATCTGACAGAGCGAGTCTGCTGTTTTCCACTTCCAATAATCGCTGTGCGAAACATCAGAAACTGCGCTTCCTTGCTTTTGATACAAGCTTGCGAGTTGGTAGGCAATCTCACCGCTAACCTCAACTTCAAAATACTGCTTGAGCATGGCAATAAGTTGGGCTTCATATAATTCATCTGCCGTAGCAAGTGACGACCGGTTGTGCATGAATTCCAATCGTTTCAGGTTTTCCAAAACCAACGATTCTTTGGAAACAGTTTTTGCTTCGCGAAGCAATTCTTGATACATAAGAATGGTAAGAGCTGCTGGTTGTAAACCCTCCATCGACTTGAGTTTCCAACTTAAAAACTCGTCAGTTGAGCCGAGCAGAATTTCTTCCTGATATGCATTGGGTGGATCGAAATTGATGAGGTTTCTTTCTTCAGAGCTGTAAAACGAAAGTGCTCGAGAAAGCAAAAGGTGATATAGTGATGGACGCACCTCTCTATACCGTTTTGTGCCCGTTAAAATGGCTTCGTATCCCTCTAACTGAGGGGTTTTTAAAGCCTTGGTATTATTCAATGATCGCTGATAATACTTGTCGGTTTCGTGCGCAATCCGTTTAAAATCCCAGGTAAGAATATTGTCATCACCATCCTCGGTAGCGCTTCTTTTCTGAATACGCCATTGGTTGTTTTGGTAATAACCCCAATGCATTTCTGCTAATAGCGAATAAAGGACTTGCTGTGTTGGTTGGCTAGCTTTTTCAGCTTCAACTTTTAGCCTTTCGATGCTTGCAACAAGGCTTTCTTCTTCATATTGGTCATTAAATTTTATCTCATGAATTACAGCCTTGATTAGCTGAGGCCCGTTTTCATCCTTAACGGCTTGCTGATGGATTTTATCCACCACCTCAAGAGCAGATTTTGGTTTGCCATCGTTGGTTAAATCATCAACTTCTTGCCACCAGCCAGCATAGTTTTGGGCCATGCCGCTTGCGCTGATAAACAGCAGAAAAAGGGGGAGTATGAAACGCATTTGTTCGGTTTACTTCTAGATGCAAAAGTTATGCATTATCCATAACCGTGCTAAACGCGGAAAGCCGTGTGCTATTTGAAGACCACGTAAATCTTTCCTTTTGTGGAAAGGGGTGCCGTTCGATCATTATCGAACTTAGCTTGCTGACAAGCAGACTGCGCTTTTACGTACAAATACTTGTCATCTGTGGTTTTAGAACCTGGCGCTCCTGGGTCTGCGCTAAGCACGTTTCCATACTTGTCTATGGTAACATCAACGATCACAATGCCATTGTCCTTTGTGCCGAGTCCAATCTTCGGAAACTTGACCATTTGTCGGCCTTCCATCAAGTATTCAATTTCATCAAAACCAACTTTGAATTTCTTCATCAGGTTAGCAGATGGAACAGCGCTTGGTTTTGCTTCATCGTAAAAATGAAGGGTTCTCACATCAGAAACCAAAATGTCTATTGGTCGACCATTGGTGTGTACGGTTAACACTGGTCCTTTCATGCTTAGCACCTTACCCTTTTTCTGGGTGCCATCTTTCATAATTACGGTGTGTTGGCTGTAAGCGAAAGGGGTAAGTAAAAAGGCGGAAAGTAGAATTGCGAATGTGATACGTAACATGGCTAGGTTTTTTTCGAAGGTAGAGCCAATAGTATGCCATGAGTGGAGCACATTAGTAGAGTATTACACAAGAAGACTTTGAAAACTCTATGGTTCTGTTGGATGAAAATGCTCAAACACCATTCTTGCTTTTGCTTTGCCAATAGCTTCGGCTATTTCTGCTTCTGAGGCCTCTTTTATCTTTTTTACCGAACGGAATTTCCAAAGTAATTGATGAGAGCTTTTATCGCTGATGCCTTTGATTTCCGTGAGCTCGGTTTTAACTGTGGCTTTTGCACGCTTGTTTCTGTGGTGCGTAATTCCAAAACGGTGCGCTTCATTCCGCGCATGCTGAATAATCTTCAAAGACTCGGAGCGTTTATCGATATAAAGAGGAACAGAATCGCCAGGAAAAAAGATTTCCTCCAACTTTTTGGCAATACCAATAATGGTGACTTTTCCTCTCAAACCAAGCTTATCTAAGCTTTTTACCGCGCTACTTAACTGTCCTTTTCCACCATCAACTACAATGAGTTGCGGAAGTGTAAGACCTTCATCCAACATTCTTCTGTAACGTCTAAAAACCACTTCTTCCATAGACGCAAAATCGTCTGGGCCAACCACGGTTTTAATGTTGTAATGGCGATAATCACTCTTAAACGGTTTGCCATTTCTGAAACAGACCATTGCCGCAACTGCTTGGTCTCCCTGAAAGTTGGAGTTGTCAAAACACTCAATATGACGCGGTTGCTCGGTCATGCGCAGGTCTTTCTGCATCTGTTCCATAATCCGAGTTACGTTCCGTTCTGGATCTAAAATTTCGGTTTGTTTGTCCTTGTCGCGCTTGTAAGTGAGTGCATTTCGTTCTGAAAGCTTGAGCAATTTGCTCCTGTCTCCGCGTTGCGGAACAACGATTTTTTTATTCGGAAATTCAAGCCCTAACTCAAACGGAACGATGTATTCTTTGGCATTGGATTCAAACCGTTGCGAAAGCTCTACAATCCCCATTTGCAACAACTCCAAGTCGGATTCTTCCATGCGCTTTTTGATCTCAAGCGTATGGGCTTGCACAATAGCCCCATCAATTACACGGAGGTAATTGACGTATGCAGATTTTACATCTGAAACGATTGAGAAAACATCTGCGTCTTCCACAATTGCACTAACCACCGTTGAGCGGCTTTGGAACCGTTCTAAAAGGTCAATTTTTTCTTTTATAATCTGAGCACTTTCAAACTCCAACTTCTCGGAATGGGCGACCATCAACCCTTTGAGATGAGTGTGTACTTCACGAACATTTCCCTTGATGATTTTCTTAATCTGCTGAATAGAGATGTCGTAATTTTCTTCGGTCTGTTTATCAATACACGGCCCTTTACAATTGCCAATGTGGTATTCCAAACACACCTTAAATTTCTCAGCCTTAATATTCTCCTGTGTGAGTTTGAGGTTACACGTTCTAAGTGGATAAAGCTGACGTGCCAAATCAAGCAGCGTGTGCATCATTTTTACGTTGGCGTATGGGCCGAAATAAAGCGAGCCATCGCGTATAATTCTACGCGTGGAGAAGATTCGAGGGTAGGGTTCTTTTTTGATACAAATCCAAGGGAAAGTCTTGTCATCCTTCAGTAACACGTTGTACTTGGGCTGATGCTGTTTAATAAGGTTGTTTTCAAGCAAAAGCGCATCCAATTCAGATTCAACTACAATGAATTTGATGTCGCGTATTTTCCGAACCAACAAAGCAGTTTTACGGCTATCGTATTTGTCTTTTGTGAAGTAGGAAGAAACACGCTTCTTTAGGTTTTTAGCTTTTCCCACATAGAGAATAGCCTCTTCAGTATCGAAGTATTGATAGACACCCGGAGATTCCGGAATGGTCTTCAAAATAGTTTTGATATTCTCTGGGGCTTCCTTGACACTCACGCCACAAATATAACCTCGCGCAATGCGTATCTTTGCTTGGTACTAATTCAAAAACATGAAAAAACTAATACTCCTTTTGTTCATCGGTGCTGTTGGCTCTGCAACCGCTCAAGTTACCATTGACGAATTGGACTTCCCGGAAGTAGGCGACACCATCGTGTTTGGAAATACGGGTCTTTCTCCTGTACCAGCGGGGTTCAGTCTTGGAACAGTTAGCGCAACCGCGCAGTTCTGGGATTTCAGCATGCTGGAAACCGATGAGTTAACCGAGATAGTGTTTTACGACCCTAGTTCAGTAGACCCAAATAATGATTTCCCGGATGCGGATATCGCCTTGGATCAATTTGGCGGATTTGGATTTATAGAGGTTGAGACTAATGAGGTGTTGGTAACAGGTATTGCTGCGGATTTAGGCGTCCTTTTGGGTCTGCCGATATCAGTTGAAACCACAGTTGAAGCGGAAAACCCTTGGCAACTTTTTCAATTTCCAAGTACGCTTGGAACAGTACTTATTGACACGGCTATTTTTGATTTTAAAGTATTGTCTACTGGGTTGATTCCGGCCACTGTTGCTACTATCTGGAATCCGGATTCGGTAAGATTAAAACGTACAATTTATACGGAAAGCGAAGTTGACGCCTTTGGAACTTTGCAGAGTGTGTTGGGAGAAACTCACAATGTCTTGCGACAAAAAATTGTAGAAGGAAGCCTAGACTCTGTTTGGGGTTGGATGTCAGACACAGAAGAGTGGGAAGAACTGAACCCACTAATTGCTGGCCAATTTGGTGTTGGGGTGTTAAATCCGGTTTACCGAACACTTTTCCTAAGTAAGGAGATCGGTTATTATGTGGTACAGGTAACAACGGATGAAAATGACGTGCCAGAATCAGCCAGTTTTATTTCTGATGAAACTGAGTGCTGTACAGGCATTGAAGAAGTGGTGGCTGCAGGTCAGAATGTTTTATATCCAAACCCAACATCTGATAATATAAGAGTTAGAACGGGTGGAGATATTTACCAACTGAACATTATGGATATGAGCGGAAAAATTCTTCAAGTTGAGCGCTTAACTGTTGATGGTCAATCGGTTGAATTAAACGGATTGGCAAATGGGCTTTACGTTTACCAAATGGTGGACGAAGCTGGTAAAGTAGCTCACACAGGCCGCTTGAGTGTAATCAAGTAACCGGCATGCTTTAAATGAAAAAGGCTCCCAAATTGGGAGCCTTTTTGTTTGGTAACAATGGGTGCTAAACAAACCTTGGGTCCGTTTCCATTACATGCTCACAATTGTTGCAGGTTCTATATTCTTCCGATGCGTAGAATTCTCTAAACCGTGGTAAAAAGTCCTTTTCAATGTTCTTAAGAGGAAATTTGAATTCATGTAATTTATGATTGCATTTATCGCAAAACCACATCAATCCATCGGTCAAGTCTGTGCCAATTCTCACGCGTTCTATCACAAGTCCAACGGTGTTTTCTCCACGGATAGGAGAATGCGGAATATTTGCTGGCAACAAGAACATTTCCCCTGCTTTTATAGGGATTTCAACTGCTTTTCCGTCTTCCTGAATTTTAACGGTTATGTCACCCTCCAGCTGATAAAAAAGCTCTTCTGATTCATTGTAGTGATAATCTTTTCTGGCGTTTGGCCCGCCAACAATCATGACGATAAAATCGCCAGCCTCTACATACAAATTCTTATTGCTAATTGGTGGCCTAAGAAGGTCTCTGTTGTCTTCTATCCACTTGGTAAGGTTGAACGGTCTTTTTATGGCCATAATGTTGATTTTTGCTTTCCGTCAAAGTAAGGAAATTCAAGTAGTTTTGACCAAACAGCAGACATGAAAATAGACCTTACAGGAAAGCGAGCAATGGTGTGCGGAAGCACCGCAGGAATTGGAAAAGCAGTGGCCATTCAGTTGGCAGATGCAGGAGCTTCCGTAACTCTTGTTGCCAGAAACGAAGATAAATTAAAGACGGTTTCGTCCGAACTGAATACAAACGCGGGACAAACGCATGGCTATTTGGTGGCCGATTTTAGTAAGCCAGAAGCATTGAAAATTGTGGTTGATAATCACAAGGCATCGGCTAACCCTTATCACATTCTATTAAACAACACAGGGGGTCCTCCAGGAGGAAAAGTGGTCGATTCTCATTTGGATGATTTTGAACGTGCTTTCCGTTCACATCTTATGTGTAATCATGTTATGGTTCAGGCGCTGGTTGATGGAATGAAGTCTGAGAAATACGGTCGAATTATCAACGTTATTTCAACTTCGGTTAAAATTCCGTTGAATGGTTTAGGCGTTTCAAACACTATCCGAGGGGCAGTTGCAAATTGGAGCAAAACCTTGGCAAATGAACTTGGCGAATTCGGAATTACAGTAAATAATGTGCTTCCAGGAGCTACAGAGACAGAAAGGCTTTCAAGCATAATTAGCAATAAGGCTAATAAAACAGGTAAAACGGAAGCTGAGGTTTCTGATGCAATGAAATCTCAAGTGCCCGCTGGACGGTTTGCCCAGCCTTGGGAAGTAGCTGCTGCTGCCACATTTTTAGCATCACCGCTTGCGGGTTATATCAACGGAATAAATGTTCCTGTTGATGGTGGTAGAACGGGGAGTCTTTAATCACTCCTTTGCCAAAAGCTTAAAACCCTTACCGTGTACGTTTACCAACTCAACCTCTGGGTCTAGCGATAGGTACTTACGAAGCTTAGCTATGTAAACATCCATGCTGCGCGAGTTGAAATAATTATCGTCCCCCCAAATTTTGTTGAGAGCGTAGTTTCTATCTAAGACATCATAACGGTTTTCGCACAGCATATGCAGTAGGTCCGATTCTTTGGTGGTGAGACGCTTTTCTTCTCCATTAATCTGAAGAATTTGTCGGTCAAAATCGAAGCTAAAATTGCCAACAACCAAAGCGTCTTTCTTTTTGGCTTTGCCAGATTCTGGAAGCGTTCGTCTTAAAACCGCTTGCATTCGCATTAGAAGTTCATCCATGCTAAAAGGCTTGGTTATATAGTCATCCGCGCCAGCTTCAAACCCCTTCATTTTATCATCCTTCATGCTTTTGGCAGTAAGGAAAATGATGGGGATTTTTTTGTCTGTCTGGCGGATTTCTTCAGCCAATGTAAAGCCGTCTTTAACGGGCATCATTACATCTAGAATACACATATCGTATCCGCCTTGCGAGAATTTTTCGTAGCCTATTTTACCGTTTACAGCTAGGGTCGTCTCGTAGCCTTTTGCATTCAAATATTCGCTTAGAAGCATTCCAAGATTCGGGTCGTCTTCTGTCAGTAGTACTTTAATTTTCTCGTTGCTCATGCTTCTGTGTATTTATGGGGGATGAGTATTTCAAATCGGCTGCCTCTATTAGGCTCACTTTTCACTTTTATCCAGCCGTTGTGCTTGTCTACAATAGCTTTAACGTAGCTCAAACCAAGGCCAAAACCTTTCACATTGTGAATGTTTCCAGTAGGAACTCGAAACAGTTTTTCAAAGATTTTCTTCTGATTATCTTTAGTAATACCAATACCGTTATCTTCAATAAAGACCACAATTCCTTGCTGTTCGTTTCTAGTGCCAACCTTTATTACAGGAATCTTATCGGTGTATTTTAGTGCGTTGTCAACTAGGTTGAAAACAACATTTGTAAGATGAATTTCATCCGCCTCAACTAGCGTATTTATAGCTTTCAGGTCGGTAATGAATTGGCCGCCACGCTGCTCTAGCTGAATCTTCATGTTTTGCAGCACTTGGCTTACCACATCATGCACATCCATGTCGACAATCTTTAGCTTCAGCTCGCCCTTGTCCATAACAGCAGTACGCAACACGTTTTCTACCACCATTGCCAGCCGTTTATTCTCGTCTGCAATTACGTTGATGTAGTTCTCTACAATTCCTTTTCTGGTCTTAATATCTGGGTCGCTAAGTGCTTGGCATGCCAACGAAATAGTTGAGATAGGTGTTTTTAACTCGTGGGTCATATTGTTTATGAAATCGTTCTTGATTTCCGACACTTTTTTCTGCCTGATAATGGTAGAAACGGTGAACGAGAAGGAGAAAATAATCACCAATAAAAACATGGCCGAAATGGCAAGTAAAAGCCACATAGTACGTAGTAAATACTTGTTCTGATTTGGGAAGAAAACAGATAAGAATTTCGGCTGGCTAAAAACGTTGCCTGGCGTCAGGTTTACCCGATGGTGAGACGTAAGAACGCCCTCGTAATCTTTCTCCTGTGCGTCTAAGTAAAACGCATTCATAAAGGGATCGAAAATGCCGTAAGCATAATCAGCGCCAATGCCTTTATCGTTAAGCTGAACCTTAAGAATTGAGTCTAGCGCAAGCGTGTCAATAGTCTCTGTTTTGTTGTATAAATCTGCGGTTACAATTTCTTCAAAAATTTCATTTACCATATCGGCACGCTTCTCTAACCAAGCAAGATTCATCATCTGCACCTGCTTTAAAGAATCTACGTACCATGCGTATTCATCTGTGGTTTCAGGAAATTTTGGCTTACGAATTGGACCATAATTTGGCGATTCAAATATCTGTTCGCGGCTACGCTTAACCATATAGCCGCTAGAATCAACCAGAAACTCTTCGTAAACGCTAATCTCAAAAGAGGCTTGTTGCCCCCCAAAAATCACACGAAGCTGATCTGGCCCTTTTTCTGGAGTCCACCAACCAGCGCCATCGTTTACAAGGCCATTGTTGTTTATCGATGTGGCATCTAAATCAAATGAGTTGTTCTTGGAATGCTGAATAAGCATGAGACTATCTCTGGTTCTTCCAATGGCTTTGTTGATGGAGTCCATTTGAAAAATGAGCCTTCTACGCTTCTCTCTAAGGTCTAGCTGTAGCGCTAAACTTTGAGAGGTTTTTAGCTTTTCGTATTGATATACAACATCTGTTAAGGCTTCGTTTACTGAGGAATGGAAAGTCTGCTCGCGAAGCATTACCGCATTGTTTATCCAATAAACTTGAACACCAATAAGCCCAACCAAGGCCACGGTCATCAGTATTATTGTCGCTTTTATCGTATTCTTTCCCAACACATCAAAGGTACGTTGCAAGCTTCCGTCTATTGGGTGCTTAACACTTTTTAACGATGCCTACTTTTACACCAAACAAGAGAAATGCAGAAGATTCTGAATTATATCAACGGGGAGTTTAAAGAACCGAACTCTGGTCAATTTTTAGACAACCACAATCCAGCCACGGGCGAGGTTTACTCTTTAATTCCTGATTCTGATGAAAAGGATGTTGCGCAGGCGGTAGATGCCGCAAAAGCAGCGTTTCCTATTTGGTCTACGCTAACGCGCGAAGAACGTTCTCAGCACATGCTTAACGTATCTAAAAGAATTATAGAGCGTTTGGACGAGTTGGCCAATGCGGAATCTACCGATAATGGAAAACCCGTTTGGTTGGCCACCAAGGTGGATATTCCTCGAGCATCAGACAATTTCAAGTTTTTTGCAACTGCAATTCTTCACGATAGTTCTGAAATGCATGATGCCGATGGTAAATTCTTGAACTATACACTTCGGCAACCAATTGGCGTTGCGGGTTGTATTTCGCCTTGGAATTTGCCGCTTTACTTGTTTACCTGGAAGATTGCGCCTGCATTAGCTTCTGGAAATACGGTGGTTGCAAAGCCTTCTGAAATTACCCCAATGACTGCTTATTTACTGTCAGAAATTTGTGATGAAGTTGGGTTTCCCAAAGGTGTATTGAATATTGTACATGGTTTAGGCGCAAAGGTTGGTTCTGCAATTACAGAACATCCAGATGTGCCGATTATCTCTTTTACGGGCGGTACAGAAACGGGAAAAACGATTGCGAGAATAGCGGCCCCCATGTTTAAGAAGCTGTCGTTAGAGTTGGGCGGAAAAAACCCCAACATCATTTTTGATGATTGTGATTTGGACAATGCAATCAAGACGTCTCTTAGTTCCAGCTTTGCCAATCAAGGTCAGATTTGCCTCTGTGGATCTAGGATTTATTTACAAAAAGGAATCTATGAGCAGTTTAAAACACGGTTTGTAGAAGCGGTTTCAAAGATGAAAGTTGGCGACCCAAAAGCGTCAGATTCTAAGCTAGGAGCGGTAGTTTCTAAAGACCATTTTGATAAAGTTTTGTCTTACGTAGAATTGGCTAAGCAAGAAGGTGGAACCGTTTTATGTGGCGGAAAAGAAGCCACAACAGATTTGGGTGGATGGTTTTTAGAACCAACTGTAATTGAAGGCCTAGATGAAAAATGCCGAACCAATCAGGAGGAAATTTTTGGCCCTGTAGTTACCATACAGCCGTTTGAAACAGAAGAGGAAGTGCTTGGTTATGCCAATGGAACCAAATTTGGTTTGGCTTCAACAGTTTGGACTTCAGACCTCGGCAAAGCACATCGCGTAGCAGCCAAATTACATACGGGTATTGTTTGGGTAAACTGTTGGTTGGTGCGCGATTTAAGAACACCTTTTGGTGGCGTAAAACAATCTGGAGTAGGTAGAGAAGGCGGGTGGGAAGCTCTAAGGTTTTTTACCGAACCGAAGAATGTTTGTATCCCAATTGGTTAATTAAAGCTTCATATCTAACGGGTACTTCTCTTTAATTTTTACTCGCATGGAAATGCCTTTCGCCTTTCCAACAACGGAGCCTTCTATTTCAATCTCCAGTTTAGAGGGCGCATTTCCAAGTAAAGCGCTTAAACCCATCATTAAACTTCCGTTAACCAACTTTGATGTCGAAGTGGTAATTGACACCGGTTTTTCAACCATTCCATTGGCTGGGATTTCTGTTAGCTCGCTTGATTTAGCATTTCCAATGGCGTTACCACTCACACTTATTGCTAAGTCGTAGCTTTTCACCGTAATTGGAAAATCGTTGGGGTTGGCCATCTCTACTTTTAAACCAATCTCAGTTTCTGATTTGGCCGCTTGCTTTAAATCGCAACATATAACCGATTTTATAACAAGCGGCTCCACATTCATGCAGCTGGAGAAACATATTGTTGCCAAAAGGCAAATCGGCAAAAGTAATTTCATGGTTGGTGTCTAAGGTTGCGCTGGTAAAGCTAAATTAGTTCACTCAAACGGTGCTAATGCCTAAAAGTGTTTCAAATATAAAATCCGAAGAGCAACTATTACAATTGTTGCAAGAGAATGCCCTGCTCAAAGGCATTATACAAGGTGCTACAGATGCTGTTTACGCAAAAGATTTGGATGGTAAATACCTCATCATCAACCAAAAAGGAGCAGATTATTTTAAACGGCCCATTAACGAGATTGTTGGAAAGACCGATGTAGAATTGGTGGGCGAAGGGGCTGGCAGATCTATTATGGACCATGATGTGAATTTGTTTCAAACTCAACAGGCTGTAGCCTACGAAACTCGTGGCTTGTTTGAAGTTGGAGAGCGGTATTTTTCTACAACAAAATCACCTTTTAGTGATGATAACGGGAAAATTATTGGATTGGTTGGAATATCAAGAGATGTTACGAAAACCAAAGTTGCTGAAGAAAAGTATGAGTTTATTTTTGAGAATGCGCCCATTGCCTTTTGGGAAGAAGATTTTACTCAGGTAAAGAAGTACTTAGATGAATTAAGAACTTCCGGAGTATCGGATTTTAGTAATTATTTTTCAGATAATCCCGAGTCGATCGATAAGTGTGTTGAGCTAATTAGGGTGATTAATGTAAACAAAACCACGCGGGCAATGCAGCCCACCGAAGAGGGTGCACCAAGTATTTCGCAGCTTGGAATGGAGTTCACCAAGGAATCGAAAAAAATATTTTTAGAAGAGTTTGTGGCTCTTGCCAATGGCGAAACCTCTTATCAGTCTGAAGCAACAATTGTTAGTGAAACGGGAGAGATACTCCATGTTTTGTTCAATCTTAATGTATTACCTGGTCATGAAAAGACATTGTCTTTGGTGCTTATTTCGGTGGTGGATGTAACTGGTACGCGCACCATGGAAAGCGAGCTTTCCAATATTAAACATCGTTATCAAAGCATTGTAGAGGCCCAAACCGAAATGATTTGTCGGATTGACCCGTTGGGAAAAATGCAGTTCAGAAACCTTGCGTTTAAGCAGTTTTTTGAATTTAAGGACCGTGGAGTGTCGGTGAGGTTTAGTACTCTGTTCCCTCCATTTCAATTAGAGCAAACCCAACGAAATTTAGAGTCACTCTCTGCTAGTAATACCTCTG
>JBLHEU010000050.1:0-17207 GCA_047614525.1 Bacteroidia bacterium
AACTATAACGGTCCTAAGGTAGCGAAATTCCTTGTCGGGTAAGTTCCGACCTGCACGAATGGTGTAACGATCTGGGCGCTGTCTCGGCCACGAGCTCGGTGAAATTGTAGTATCGGTGAAGATGCCGATTACCCGCAACGGGACGAAAAGACCCCGTGCACCTTTACTATAGCTTAACATTGACTTTGGGTATTTGATGTGTAGGATAGGTGGGAGACTTTGAAGCTGCTTCGCTAGGAGTGGTGGAGTCGTCCTTGAAATACCACCCTTTAAATTTCTGGAGTCTAACTCGCATGCGAGAACATTGTTTGGTGGGTAGTTTGACTGGGGTGGTCGCCTCCAAAAGAGTAACGGAGGCTTTCAAAGGTACCCTCAGTACGGTTGGCAATCGTACGTAGAGTGTAATAGCATAAGGGTGCTTGACTGTGAGACCTACAAGTCGAGCAGGTACGAAAGTAGGATATAGTGATCCGGTAGTTCCGTATGGAAGGGCTATCGCTCAAAGGATAAAAGGTACGCCGGGGATAACAGGCTGATCTCCCCCAAGAGCTCATATCGACGGGGAGGTTTGGCACCTCGATGTCGGCTCGTCACATCCTGGGGCTGGAGCAGGTCCCAAGGGTTGGGCTGTTCGCCCATTAAAGTGGCACGCGAGCTGGGTTCAGAACGTCGTGAGACAGTTCGGTCTCTATCTGTTGTGGGCGTTAGAAATTTGAGAGGACCTATCTTTAGTACGAGAGGACCGAGATGGACAGACCTCTAGTGTACCTGTTGTGGCGCCAGCTGCATCGCAGGGTAGCTATGTCTGGATGAGATAAGCGCTGAAAGCATCTAAGCACGAAACTCGCCTCAAGATGAGATTTCTTTTAAGGGTCGTTAGAGACGATGACGTTGATAGGTTGCAGGTGTAAAGGCAGTAATGTCAAAGCCGAGCAATACTAATTACCCGTAAGCTTTTACTAACTAGTGTGATTTAGAATTATTATATGTTTTCTTCCCTCATTGTCAATATCAACTATTTGTTGATATAAAGCTTTAAGGTGACTATTGCGGTGGGGTTCACCTCTTCCCATTCCGAACAGAGAAGTTAAGCTCACCAGCGCAGATGGTACTACACTAACATGTGGGAGAGTATGTCGTTGCCTTAATTTATTTTAAACCCCGATCAATATTATTTGATCGGGGTTTTTTTTTGGTATACATTCGCACATCTTGTCATACTGTATTCGGTCTTCTTTTTTACTTCTTTCAATCCTTGTTTTGAGCGAAATGCCGAAACCTGGATTCGCTCAAAACAGCAAGTTTCATATTGATACCCTATTTCCATCTAATGTTTCTGATACTCTGAATGTTAAAGAGTTTTCATACAAGGATTGGCCTTTTAGAGAAAAAGGAAATTATAAACTGAATGCGGTTCATGAATCGCATAATTATAACCCTACGTTACTTAAATCTCCTTTAAGAAGTGATTTAGGGAATATTGGTTCGGCAAATTCGCCATCGTTATTTGATTTGGACCGTGACTTTGGTTTTCAGTTTACATCATCCAGAAGTTTGTTCTGGGTGAGTCTAAACGAAAGAAGACTTCTTCTTTCGGAGAAGATGTTCTCCAACGTTCAGTATTCCAACGGGGTTAATCGAGAGAATTATCTTGTTGCCAACTTAACACGAAGCTTCGGAAAGCTCCTTGATATTGGGTTCCAGTTTAAGCGAATTAATTCCCAAGGGTTTTATAATCGGCAACAAAACACGATTACTGACATTTCAATTTATTCCACTTTTAGATCAAACGACAGTCGGTATACTGGGGTGGTAATGTTTGACTACAAGAATTTGAAATCGGAAGAGAATGGAGGACTTTCTAATGATTCTATATTTGAGTTGAATAGTATTTCAAGAAGAAGCTTTGTGCCCATTCATCTATCAAATGCCATGAATCATTGGAAGGGATTTGATTTGGGATTAAATCACCGATACATTCTGGTGAAACAGGATTCAACTTCTAAGCCTAGAAAGTATGGTCCGGTCTTGTCGCACTCATTCCTTGCAGATAGACAGAGCATGGTTTACCATGATGTCCTAGATGCCTCAGCAACATTCTATGAGCGTATTTATTTGGATTCGGCAATTACCTATGATTCTACGAACATTTTGACGATTTCTAATTCGCTTCTTATGGAATTGTTAAAGGCAGATTCTGTAAAGACCGCGTTAGATCGAATAGCGGTCGGGGTTAGGTATGATTATCATCGGGTATCGTATGATTCATCCTTTTTACAGAATATTCATAATCTTGCAATTTTAGGGAATGTAAATGGAAGGCTGTTCAAGAAAGTAGATTGGTCTGCTGCTGGAAACTTGATGTTTCTCGGTTATAATATTTGGGATTTGAAAATAGATGGATTGTTCGATTACAATGTCAATAATTCTCGGTTCAGCGCATTTATTGACTACAATTTATTCAGGCCAGATTTTATTACAGCCGTTTATTCGAGTAATCATTTTGCTTGGGATAATGATTGGCAGCAGACGCAGCACTTAAAGACTGGACTTACGTATCGGCAGGCACGCTTACGGTTCAAGGGAACGTTTACGTATCATATTCTGGATAATCTTGTTGCTTTTGGGGTTGATAGATTACCATACCAGAGTTCTGAGGTGAATCAGATTATGACTTTACGATTAGAAGAGCACTTTCGTTTACGCTGGTTTCATATTGTTCTTAATGCGGTTGGACAATTTAAATTAAGTGGAGATGACATACGGGTACCAATGTTTCTCGGACGGGGTTCGGTTTATTATCAGAATGATCTGTTTAAAAAGAAACTGAGAGTGCAAATTGGTTTAGAAACCAGTTACTCCACTGGTTATTTTGCGAATGCTTACAACCCTGCTTTATCTGCATTCCATATTCAGAATGATAAGCAAGTTGGCAATTACCCTTTTATCGATGTCTTTCTGAATATTCGCGTAAAGAAGTTACGAGCCTTCTTTAAAGTGGAACATTTAAATGCTGGATGGATGGGTTATGCCTATTATCAAGTTCCACATTATCCGGCTAATGATTTAGCTTGGAAATTCGGAATTAATTGGGCGTTTTTAGACTGATTACGTCTTCTGTTTTTTCTTTCGCGCAGCTGGAAATAGAATATTGTTTAGGATTAGCCTGTAACCTGGAGAGTTAGGATGTAAGTTTAAATCCGTAGGGGGATCGTAAACTCTGTGCTGATAGTCTTCTGGATCATGACCACCATAAAAAGTCCACTGGCCTTTGCCCAATGAGCCGTGGATATAACGCGCTTCATCTATGGATTTGGTCTCGCCCATGATAAGTACATCGGACTTTAGGTATCGTTTAAGAAACGATGTGGTTTGACCCATGAACCCGTTGATGATTTGTTCATGATTTTGGCACAGCATTGTTGGTACTGGATCCCATTTTGCGGAAAATTCGAAAAGGCTGAATAAATCAGATGGCTGTTTTATTTTTTTGGATCGGGATTCTGTAGCGTCTATGCTTGAGAATTCGTACTGGCGAGGGTTTGTGGTAAGTTGGAAATTGGTGAATGCGATGGTATTACTAAAGTCTAGCTTTGAGTTGTAATCTGGTGTGCTTCCATCACCATCAAACATGTCTTCGCAGATGTCTAGTTTATGTGAGGCAAGGGCGATGTCGTAAGAGTCAGTGCCTGAGCACATAGCGAAAAGAAACCCTCCGCCCACGGTGTATTCTTTGATTCTATTAGCAACTGCTAATTTGAGTTCTGAAACTTTGTTGAAGCCGTTCTTTCTGGCTAATTCTTCTGAATATTTTACTTGCTCTTGGTACCATGGAGTATTCCTGAATGAATTCCAGAAACGCCCATATTGCCCTGTAAAATCCTCATGGTGTAGGTGTAACCAATCGTATAGAAGAAGTTTTCCATCGAGTACGTCATCATCGTAAACTACGTCATACGGCACTTCTGCGTAAGTGAGTACTAGTGTTACAGCATCATCCCATGGCTGCTTGTTTTTGGGGCTATAGACGGCAATTCTGGGTATTTTCTCCAGCGTAGCCACATCCATATTTACCTCAGGGTTGGATATTTCTAATAAGATGGCAGTGGATTGTGCATCTGCAATAATTTCAAAGTCTACGCCTCTGATTCTACATTCATCTTCTATTTGTTTGGCGTATTTACACATGAAACTCCCACCACGGTAATTTAGAAGCCAGTCAATTTCAACCTCAGCTTGTAAAACCCAATAAGCAATTCCATAAGCTTTTAGATGGTTTTTCTGCGACTTATCCATCGGAATAAGAATGTAGGCGGCCATCAGCTGGCTGCTCAAAAGAACAAGAAAAGTGGTTATACTGAGTGTTTTAAAAAGCCGTGTCATCATCATCTTCCAAGTCGTCAAGGTCATCCATCCTAGACATTTTTGTCATCACGTTTGGACTGTCAAATTCTGTTGAAGGTTGCATCGTACTCGGACCTCCAGCAATGCTGAATTCTGGATCATCGTAATTGGTGAATTTGGCCAACGTATTTACGAAACGTAAAGGAACCGTTCCTGTTGCACCACTCCGGTGTTTTGCAATAATTAATTCGGTTAGTCCTTCGGTTGGCAGGTTTGTTTCTTCGGATACTTCGATGCCGTAATACTCTGGTCTGTACAAGAACATTACCATATCGGCATCTTGCTCAATTGCACCAGACTCTCTAAGGTCGGAAAGCATTGGCCTTTTTGTTCCGCCTCTAGTTTCTACCGCTCTACTTAATTGAGATAGAGCTACAACAGGAACTTCCAATTCTTTAGCCAAAGCTTTTAATGAGCGTGAAATCATGCTTATTTCTTGCTCTCGGTTACCTCCTTTTTGATTTCCACCAGCGGTCATCAACTGCAAATAGTCGATAACAATCATTTGAATATCGTGCTGAGCTTTAAGCCTTCTGCATTTTGCCCGAAGTTCAAATACGGATAGGGCAGCGGTATCATCAATGAAAATGGGTGCTTCGCCAAGCTGCTTTAACGAAGAGTGCATGTGTTCCCAATCTTTTTTGTCTAATTGGCCCTTTTTAAGCTTGTCTCCCGGAATACCAGACTCACTAGAAATAAGCCGGTTAACCAATTGAACTGAAGCCATTTCTAGAGAGAAGAAGGCTATCGGTCTTTTAAAATCTACCGCCATGTTTCTGGCCATCGATAAAACAAACGCGGTCTTACCCATGGCTGGACGTGCCGCAATAATAAGTAGATCTGATGGCTGCCAACCGTTGGTCATTTTGTCCAACTCGGTAAAACCCGAAGGAACGCCAGTTACTCCGCCATCTTTACTTGCAGCTTCTTCTACTTGCTCAAGCGCCTTCTTTAGCAAGGTGCTCATCGAATCATAACTCTTCCTAAGGTTTCCCTCAGCAACCGCAAATAGGTTTGATTCTGCCTTATCTAATAAGTCAAGCACATCTGTGGTGTCCTCAAATGCTTCGTGATATGTTTCTCCTGAAACTCTAATCAGTTCACGCTGAATGAATTTTTGAGCGATAATTCTAGCATGAAATTCTGCGTTGGCAGATGAAGCAACTCTATCAGTTAATTGACTCACATAATACGCACCGCCAACCAATTCTAAACTTCCTTCTTTTTTGAGCCAACTGGTAACTGTTAGGATATCAATGGGTTCACTTTTACTGAATAAGTCTGTAATAGCTTCAAATATCTTCTGATGTTCTATTCTATAAAAGCTCTGTGGCTTGAGAATTTCAACTACATCATTTAGCGCATCGCTTTCTAGCATCAAAGCTCCAAGAACAGCCTCCTCTAAATCGGTTGCGTGTGGCGGTACTTTTCCATGCTCCAAGCCATGGTTAGGTTGGGTGTAGGTTGATGGTTTTTTTCTTCTCGATTTCGCTTCCTCTGCCATGCCCGTTACTCTATTTACCTAGTTGTTTTCTTGTTTGATGTTGGTTCATTTCCAACTGTTGTTTGGCTACCTGTGCAACCATAAAAAATGTGGCCACTAAAAGCAGAAATAGGATAAAATAGGCCACCAGGTTTTTTCTACTTTTCTTCCAGTACTTAGCCAACTTAAAACCTCGTGGTCGTTTTTTTATCTTAACCCGTTGTCGGTATTTGATACGAATTTTCTGCTTCTCTCTTCCCCTTCCGTCATCATCTGTAGTCTCGAATTCCGACAAATTATTTTGATTGGTTTCTTCCTTCATTTCGGGCTCACCAAATTAACGTTTTAAAGCCTGAAGCCAACCGCAGACTTACCAACTATAATGTAATGAAAAGAGGTTGAAACTAAGTGGATAACTTTACATCATGGGATTTGGTAAAGAGAATTTGGTCTATCTAATTATTACTGGAGCGATCTTTATGACTTCCTGCAAAGAGAAAGATTCGATTTCTCCAACTGTTACAATCTCGCTGCCTAATCAAGGACAAATATTTAACGTGTTTGATACGGTTGTGACTAGGTTTTCGGTAACCGAGGAAACAAGGTTGAAATATGTCTTTACTCAGATTGTTGACGCTAATTTCATTCCTATTGGCCCAAGTATTCCAGTCAATTTTAGCGGAACCAGTTTTACAGGGAATGTAGAATTGGTTCTTGATGACAAACTTCTGCCAACAGCTGATTATTATGTTTTGGTAACTGCTTCTGATGGAGTAAATGAAACCAGAGAATTTCGAGAAATTAAAATAGCTGGTGTGCCTAAAAAAAGACGAGCAGTTTTCTTTTCCACCGCTGGTCAGTCTAATCTTATTTGGAAGATAGATTCACTTTTTCAAGGAGGCTTTTCATGGTTGGCGCCAAACCAAGACATACGTCAAATTTGTGTTAATTCCCTAAACGATAGATTGATATTCATAGGACAACTTTCTACCGAAATAAAGGCCTTCGACATTAATTCGATAGCAATGATTTGGTCTGATAACACTTCAAATGTGAATCAGATTCAACGTTTCACCGATTTGATGTGCTATGAAAACTCCGTCTACACTGGATTGTTTGATAAGGAGATTAGAGCCTATAATTTGAACGGTGCTCTCAATCTTAACCGAACAACAGGTAATTACAGGCCCGAAGCTATTTATGTAGATCAAACTTATTTAGTGATAGAAATGCAGTTGGTAGGTGATGATTCTCACCATGTATTTGTACATAGTAGTCAAACTCATTCCTTACTATGGCAATTGGAAGTGCCTATGAATATTGAAGCAATTTGTCCTTTGCAAGGAGATGAATTATTGCTGTTTGGCAATGATGCAGGGCAAGCTAAAGTTTTGCATTACGACATTGGCGATAACGGCTGGTGGGAACCTAGAAATTTGCCCGCAGGTATTCTGTCGGATGCCGTTCATTTAGAAGGGCTAAACTTTGCAATAGCGCATGAAAGCGGATTGTATAGTTATACTTACAATCCAAACTTTTTGAATATGCTTAGTGCCGATAATTACCAAGATATTGTGTTTGATGTAGATAACAATACCGTTATTGGCGCAGTTCAAAACACGGTGAACGAAGTTTCTGTTGTAAACGGAGCAATGATAAATTCCTTTGCGCAAGCGGACAGCATTACAAGTATTGACATTCATTACACACGGTAATGAGTAAGAATCAAGCAATAGCTGATGCAGCCAAGGTTATTCTTGAGGATTTCGATGAATTTCACATAGCGTTCAAAGCGCTAACCCGTAAAGCTTCTGGGATCTTTGCTAATCGGGCTTGGAGAGAAGGACAAGAACTTGCTGTTACCAGGCTTGATTTATACAAAGTTTACGTACTAAGGTCTGAAGCTAAATTGATAGAAATCCTCAAAAAGGATTTCAAAGATCACGCAACTTGGAAAGTTCTAAAGTCAAAGTTCGCGGAACTTGTTTCGGAACGGAGAGATGGCCCAATAGTGGAAAGCTATTTCAATTCTGTTCTTCGGAAATTCTTTATTAATCAAGGTATTGATGAAGAAGTTGAGTTCATCAATTTTGAACGTAGAGTACTTCAAACAAATCCTAAAGAACCAATATATAAGCGATTTTATTTGGGTTCAGATAACCTAGAGACTATCTGGAGTCGAATACTCAAAGCATACCAATTTCAGTTTGCATTTAGCAATTTGGAAGCTGATGTTGAGCGTATTGCTACCGCCATTCGCGATCAGGTAACTGAGCGGTTTGGTAGACTAGAAGAAGTGGATCAAATGGATATGATTCGTTCCGTGTTCTATCGAAACAAAGGCGCGTATCTCGTTGGTAAAATCACCAAAGGGAATATTCAAATCCCTATTGTTTTACCTTTAATTCATACTGAAGATGGAGTTAAAGTGGACGGTATCCTTTTTAGCAAGAATGATATTTCCATCGTATTCAGTTTTACAAGGAGTTACTTTTTGGTGGACACCGAAAATCCAGTGGATCTAATCCATTTTCTACGCCCGTTAATGAGGCACAAAAACCTGTCTGAGATTTACGCTAGTACCGGCTATAACCGTCATTCTAAAACGGTTTTTGTCAAGGAACTTTATCGCCACTTAGATATTTCTGAAGACCGTTTTGTCCCAGCACCTGGTATTAAAGGAATGGTAATGGTTGTATTTACGCTTCCAGGTTTTAATGTGGTTTTTAAGGTTATTAGAGACAAGTTTGGACCAACCAAAAACTTTGGACGTCAGCACGTAATTGACTGTTACCGATTGGTTTTTATGCACGATAGAGTAGGGCGCTTGGCAGACGCTATGGAGTATGACTATTTAGAGTTTGATAGGTCTCGGTTCAATGAAGAAGCACTTCGCGAATTACTTGTTGAATGCTCCGATACCTGTTACATAGATGGAGATAAGATCGTGGTAAAACACCTTTTTACAGAGAGGAAATTAATTCCGTTGAATCTCTACTTAGAAATGGTGGATGAGGACAAAGCTAAAGCGGCAGTTATTGATTACGGTCATGCGGTTAGAGAACTCGCGGCAGCAAATATTTTCCCTGGCGATTTATTGCTGAAAAACTTTGGAGTTACGCGCCATGGAAGAGTAATTTTCTATGATTATGATGAGCTGTGTTTCTTAGATCAAGTGAATTTTAGGAAGATACCACCACCGCGTTATCCTGATCAGTATTTTTCTGGAGAAGCTTGGTACACGGCCGCTGAAAACGATGTGTTTCCAGAAGAATTTATTGCATTTATGGTGCCACGCGGACCGTTAAAAGATGTCTTTATGGAACATCATTCAGATTTGTTTGAAGCCAAATTTTGGAAAGAAATGCAAGCCTTGCATCAAAGTGGTTTAATGGCCGATTTCTTTCCATATAAAAGGAATAAAGTGAAGCTTGGATTTAGCTTGTAAAAAAAAATCCCCGAACTCATTTGAGTTCGGGGATTTTTAAACGTTTAATTCTTCGAATTACATGTTAGCGATAATCTCATCGCCAAACTCAGAGCAGCCAAGTAAAGTAGCTCCATCCATCAATCTTTCAAAGTCATAAGTAACTCGCTTTTTAGCAATTGAATTCTCAATGCCTTTGTAAATCATATGAGAAGCTTCAACCCATCCAAGATGCTCAAGCATCATGCATCCAGAAAGGATTACAGAACTTGGATTTACCTTGTCTAGTCCAGCATATTTTGGCGCTGTTCCGTGTGTTGCTTCAAAAATAGCATGACCAGTTACGTAGTTAATGTTTGCTCCCGGAGCAATACCAATTCCACCAACAGAAGCTGCAAGTGCATCAGAAACATAATCACCATTCAAGTTCATGGTAGCAATTACATCATACTCTCTTGGTCGTAGTTGAATCTGCTGTAAGAATGCATCAGCAATACTTTCTTTTACGATAATTTTGCCAGCGGCAACAGCAGCATCTTGCTGCTTGTTTGCTTCGTCAATTCCTTGGTCGTCAGCAATTCTATCATACTGAGCCCAAGTAAAAACCTTATCGCCAAATTCTCTTTCAGCAAGAGCATAACCCCACTTTTTGAATCCACCTTCCGTGAATTTCATGATGTTTCCCTTGTGCACCAAAGTCAAACTTGGCTTATTGTGCTTAATGCAATATTCAACAGCACCTCTCACCAAACGCTCAGTTCCTTCAACAGAAATTGGCTTAATACCAATTGAAGAAGTTTCTGGGAATCGAATCGTGTTCACACCCATCTCATTTTGGAGGAAATTGATAACCTTCTTAACCTCAGGCGTACCAGCTTCCCACTCAATACCAGCATAGATATCTTCTGTGTTCTCACGAAAGATTACCATATCAACATATTCTGGATGACGCATCGGAGAAGGAACCCCTTCAAACCAACGTACCGGACGAACACATGTGTATAGGTCAAGTTGTTGTCTAAGCGCAACATTCAAAGACCGAATTCCACCACCAACTGGGGTAGTTAAAGGCCCTTTAATAGCAATAAGATATTCGCGAATTGCGGTTAGTGTAGCTTCTGGCAACCATTCTCCGGTTGCGTTAAACGCCTTCTCACCAGCTAATACCTCTTTCCAAACAATGCTTCTTTCACCATTGTAAGCCTTGGTAACAGCAGCTTGTAAAACCTTACTGGCTGCAGCCCAAATATCTGGTCCAATTCCATCTCCTTCTATAAACGGGATGATTGGATCGTTAGGTACGTTAAGTACTCCGTTTTCAACTGTAATTTTTGTTCCTGACATAATTGTTTTCTTTTTCAACAGGCGCAAAAATATACATATATAGGAATGATGCTTGTCGCCCTGCGATACAGAGACAAATTACCCACGAAGTTGTTCAAGAAAGTTGATGATAATCAGTTATTTGGGCGTTACCCTGCGGGTCAGGCTTTCTGTTTTTACTCCTCTCCGCCCGAGGCGGATGCGGGGTAACCACTCCAATCCTTAACGCGGAGCCATCAACCAAGTTCAACAGAAAACCAGACCTACTCGGTTTCTAAAACCTAGCAGGTCTCAATCTCAGTAATCTAAATCTAGATCTAACTGCTTACGTAACTCTTCTAAATGCGGATTTTCCGCTACCATACCGTGATAGATTTCCTTTGGCGTGTACGCCTTTTTAAGCGTGATTACCTCTTTTACAGGCGTTTCTAACTGAAGCGAGAAATTGTTTAAATCCTTACGGATGGCCTCAATTAAAGTAGAACGTGCGTCCTGCAACTGCTCTAGCTGGTGTGCACCATCAAGCGTTAATTCTATAGTGTGATCTTCCTTAAGCTTTGGTGCGTGTTTGGTAAGCGAGCTAAGCAAACCAGGTTTCTCGCTAAACAGAAGGTTAACACGTTCTTTCCAGGTTTCTTGAAGCTTTTCTTCGCTGAATTGATCTTTCGGTAAATTATCTAAGTCAACAATTGCATCTTCGTCAACAGCTAAATGAGCTTCGCTGATTTTAACACGATTGCCACGACCAAACCTTCTTCCTGTTTTTAATGAAGCTGTTTTAGTTTCAGTTGGAGTTTCTGGTTCTGGCGTTGACGCAACAGGTTCGGTAGAAGCTACAACCACTTCAGTAGGTTGTGGCTGTTCTTGTATTGGTTGCTCAACAACTGTTGCTGCAACCTCTTCTGGTGCTGGTGGTTGTTCTTGTATTGGTTGCTCAACAATAGGTGCTTCAATTACTTCTGCAACCGGTGGCGCTAGAGTAGGAACAACTTCCTGAACTTGTTTAGGTTCAGCTTGCTGAGCTAAGGGCTTTTTTTTTTGAGGCGCTGCAATTGCAGAACCGTCTGGAGCTTTGTGCAATGCGCAAATCCGCATTACGGCAAGCTCAACCGTGAGCCGTTGGTTTTTGCTCGATTTGTATTGAACGTCACAATCGTTCATGGCTCTCAGGCCTTTCAGCAAATTGAGCGGAGAACATTTTGGTGCTTGCTCAATAAATTTCAGCTTGATTTTCTCAGACACTTCCAACAACTCAACCGTTGAAGCATCGGTACACATAAGCAGGTTTCTAAAATGAGATGCCAATCCGTTAATAAACTCGTGACCGTTAAATCCGTTTTCAAGCACATCATTAAATAGAAGCATAGAACCCGCCATGTCTCCTTCTAAAATCAAATCCGTTGCACGGAAATAATAATCAGAATCAAGAATGTTAAGATTCTCAATGGCATCCTTATAAGTGACATTGTTTCCTGTAAACGTTACCAGCCTATCAAAGATTGAAAGCGCATCTCTCAATGCACCGTCAGCTTTTTCGGCTACAACATGCAACGCATCTTCTTCTGCAGTTACGCCTTCTTTTTCTGCAATGGTTTTCAAATGCGAAACCATATCTGTAACCTGAATTCGTTTAAAATCGAATATCTGGCAACGCGATAAAATGGTTGGAATAATCTTGTGCTTCTCAGTAGTAGCCAAAATGAAGATGGCGTGCGCAGGCGGTTCCTCTAGCGTTTTTAGAAAAGCGTTAAATGCCGCTGAACTCAGCATGTGAACCTCATCTATTATATAGACCTTATATTTTCCTTGCTGAGGCGAAAACCGAACCTGATCAATTAGGTTTCGGATATCATCTACAGAGTTGTTTGAAGCCGCATCTAACTCAAAAATATTGAATGCAAAATCTTCGTCTGGGTCTAATTCTCCTTCAAATGTGTCTTGGTTAATGGCCTTGGCCAAAATCCGTGCACAGGTGGTTTTACCAACCCCACGCGGACCGCAAAACAGTAATGCTTGCGCCAAGTGGTTATTCTGTATGGCTTTTTGTAGTGTAGACGTAATAGACTGCTGTCCCACAACGTCATCAAACGTTACGGGGCGATACTTACGTGCTGAAACTATGTAGTTGTCCATACTTTATTAGGGGACTCAAACTTAGTGTTTCGAATGCGTTGGAAATTGAAAACTTATTCACAAAAACCGAGGATTGTTAGGAAGTTGAAATTAAGCGAAGAGTGAATAGCGACCAGCGAATAGTAAAAAAGGCTCTTCATTGGGAGTGAGGAACGAACGAGATAATCTCACTTTAGAAAAACGTTGCCGAATTAGTTGACTTATACAGCAATGACGGCTTGAGGTTTCGCGTTAGGGACTGCAGCGGCATCCTTTTCTGAGGAACGAAGAAAAGATATAGCGCAAAGCCCGGCCCCGCACTTCTTAGACAGCAGAACTTTATGCAAACCACCGTGCGTTGGCGTACATTGAGCGAAGTCGAAATGCACAGCGTTGGCCTTTGCTGCAAACTTGGGCCATACTCGGCCTACGCTTGCGGGGAACGCCCAAAGGAATAAAGCCCGAAATAGTGAATTGTTAAACTCACAGCTGACAACTCGTAACTGGCAACTATTAAGCACGAAACAGTTCGGATTTTTGAGCTTAGAATTCCGTGCTTAACAAGGGTTTGATTTCCAAAAGCATTTTCATACTTTTGTCGTCCGCTTTTTTGGCGGGCATTTAAACACAAACAAATATTTTATTTATGAACCAGTACGAGGCCGTTTTCATTTTAACTCCCGTTTTGTCTGAAGCTCAGATGAAGGAAGCGGTAAAGGATTACGAAAAGTTCATAAAAGCTGATGGAGGTAAAATTATCTCTACGGAAGACTGGGGTCTGCGCAAATTAGCGTATCCAATCCAGAAGAAATCCAACGGCTTTTACCATCTTTTCGAGTTCCAAGCCGACCCTTCGCAGATTGCTGAAATTGAACTAAAATTCAAGCGTGACGAACGTGTAATCAGATTTTTAACCGTAAAGATGGACAAGTTCCATGTTGATTATGCGGTTAGCAGAAGAACAAGATTAAAGAATCCTAAACCAGCAAAAGCTTAAGGTCATGGCAGGAAAGAAAGAAGGTGAAATCAGATATCTGAACCCACCTACAGTAGAAGTAAAGAGAGACAAGTATTGCCGTTTCTTGAAGTACGGAATCAAGTTTATTGATTACAAAGATCCTGACTACTTGGCGGCTTTTATCAACGAGCAGGGTAAGCTTCTTCCGAGAAGACTTACTGGAACTTCTTTGAAGTATCAGCGCAAGGTTGCACAAGCTGTAAAGCGTGCAAGACATATTGCGATGATGCCTTACGTTGCTGACATGTTAAAGTAAGACGACTATGGAAATTATACTTAAGAAAGACGTAGAATTCGTTGGATACAAGAACGACCTAGTTACGGTTAAAAACGGATACGGAAGAAACTACCTTATTCCTAAAGGAGTTGCTGTACTTGCTACAGATAGCGCCAAGAAGGTAAGGGCAGAAGACATCAAACAACGCTCTCACAGAGAGGCTAAACTGATTGAAGAGGCAACTGCGTTGCTTGCTAAAATTCAGACAGCTGAGATTAAAGTTGGTGCTAAAGCTGGAGAAGGAGACAAGATTTTCGGATCTGTTAACAGTATTCAGATTGCAGACGCTATTAAGACCGCAGTTGGTGTTGAAGTAGACCGTAAGAAAGTTGGTTTGAAAGAATCAGTTGTTAAAACTCTTGGAAAATACAACGCTAGCATTCGACTTCACAAAGAGGTTGAAGGTGAGTTTGAATTTGAAGTTGTAGCGGAGTAATTCCTCAACCTCAATAAACGATTATGAAAGGCGAACCATTTGGTTCGCCTTTTTTATTTTCCGAAGGTTTGGTTGTAGCCTGAGACTATTTAATGGTAAGTTTTAGCATCGAACAGGAAACTGGTTGGGGTTTTACTCAAACCTCAAACTCTCAATTGGGTCTAGGTTAGAAGCTTTAATGGCAGGGTAAATTCCCGAGACAACGCCAACCACAAAGCATATAATAACTCCCATTATAATCCAAAGCCACGGAATGATGAATCCTCCACCGATAAAGCTGGAAACGCCATTTCCGATTAGAATACCGAATACAATTCCGAACAATCCGCCCAAAACAGAAATAGAAACGGCTTCAACCAAAAACTGAAGCCGAATGAAAGATTTGGTTGCACCCAGCGCTTTTCTCACACCAACTTCTCTTGTCCTCTCGGTTACGGAAACGAGCATAATGTTCATCAAGCCAATTGCCGCTCCCATCAAGGTGAGAATGCCAATGAAAAAGCCAGCAACCTGAACTTCGTAAAGGTTTTCTACCAGCATTTTAGAAAGGTTGTCGCTGCGCACAATTTCAAAGTTGTTTTCCTCGCCAGCTTTCATCCCACGAACGACTCTGAATTCTCCTGTTGCTTCGCTGATGGCACTCTCTAACGAAACCACATTATCTGCCAAAACACTAACGGTAAAAGACGTTTTTCGTCTTAGGAAATGCTGTCTTGCATTGGTTAGAGGAATCATACAGGTCTTATCTCCGCCAAAGCTCATACTAGAACCTTTCTCAGCCAGCACGCCAACAACTTTGTATTTATGGCCCCCAACAGCTACCGTTTTTCCAACGGCTTCCATCGTTCCTGGGAAAATGGTTTTTTCAATTTCTTGTCCAATTACAATCACAGGAATTCCGAACCGTTCCTCCATTTCGGTAAAATTTCTCCCTTGAAAAATGTCATAGCCCCCGGCAGAGAAATAACTGGCATCACACCCTACAATATTTACGTTGGGTTGGGTTTTCTCGGAACCATGTTTTAGCGTAGCCGCAAAAGATGCAACCGCAGAAACGCTGACCATGGCAGGAAATTCAAATGCCTCTTTAAATCGAACAGCTTCTCTATAAGTTACTCTTGAATATTGTTTTGGTTTTTCCCCTCCTTTGCCAATTCTAATGTTTGTTCCACGATTTCGGATGGTGAACGTGTTGGCGCCCATGCTCGTGAAATTGCTGGTAATGGAGCTTTTAATTCCATCAATGGAAGTTAGAATTCCAACAAGAGCCGTAATTCCTATAGCTATAATTAGCATGGTTAAAATAGCGCGCAACCATTGGCTTCTGATAGAACCAAAAGCCACCTTAATGTTCTCGCTTACAAGCTGCAAATACTTCTTGTCCATTCCTTTTTTAATGCGTGCGAAAGGTAGCTATTTGAAGGTACAAGTTTCAAGCTGAAGTGTCACAAAACCACCTTGATTGTGGTATTACGATTGACTAAATTCGCGCTCGGAAAATGAACGCGTTCTTAACTGAATTGTTCATCAACTGAAATGCGAATTCGTTAATCAACAAACAACACTGAAAATACTTCTTTCATGAACTTATATGAAGATTATCTCAAGGAGATAGAAGCACGAAAAGAACTAGGGCTACATCCCAAGCCAATTGATGGTAACGAGTTGCTAAGCGAGGTTATTAGTCAAATCAAAGACCTGAACAACCCGCACCGAAAAGATTCCCTTAATTTCTTCATTTATAATGTGCTTCCTGGAACCACGCATGCAGCGGGTGTAAAGGCGAAATTCCTGAAGGAGATAATTCTTGGTGAATCTGTTGTTGAAGAAATCACAACTGAATTTGCATTTGAGTTATTATCTCACATGAAAGGAGGCCCTTCTGTTGAAGTACTTCTTGATTTTGCTTTGGGAGATGATACTGGTATTGCAAAAGAAGCTGCAAAGGTTCTCAAGACACAGGTTTTCCTTTATGATGCAGATACAGAGCGTTTAGAAAAAGCGTTCAAAAGCGGTAACGCAATCGCTAAAGAACTTATCGAAAGTTACGCCAAAGCCGAGTTTTTTACCCAACTGCCGGATGCAGAAGAAGTGATTGAAGTGGTCACCTTCATCGCGGGTATTGGAGATATCTCTACAGATTTGCTTTCTCCTGGTGGCGATGCTCACTCAAGATCAGACCGTGAGTTACATGGTCAGTGTTTGTTTGAGCACAACAAAGACATGCAAAACGAGCTTTTGGCATTAAAAGCACAACACCCAAATAAGCGGGTAATGTTGATTGCTGATAAAGGAACTATGGGAGTAGGTTCTTCTAGAATGTCTGGTGTAAATAATGTGGCTTTATGGACAGGAGTTAAATCAAGTCCTTATGTGCCATTCATAAATATTGCGCCCGTAATTGCTGGAACAAATGGGGTTTCTCCGATTTTCCTAACTACCGTTGGCGTTACTGGTGGCATTGGCATTGACCTTAAAAACTGGGTTAAGCAAAAAGATGCTGATGGAAATACGGTTGTTGACGCAGACGGAGACGCAATTTTAAAGGAAGAATACTCCGTTAAAACAGGAACTGTTCTAACCATCAACACTAAAACAAAGAAGCTTTATAAAGGTGACGAGGAATTGAAAGATATTTCTGCAGCATTAACTCCTCAAAAAATGGAGTTCATTAAAGCTAATGGGTCTTATGCTGTTGTTTTTGGTAAAAAACTACAAACGTTTGCT
>JBLHEU010000051.1:0-17066 GCA_047614525.1 Bacteroidia bacterium
ACAATTTAGTGGAGACAACCATGAGTGTGAATTTGAAAACAATGCCGGGTTTGCTCAAGGCGCAGTTTACAGATAGGAAAGTTCGTGAGCCCGAACAGCCAATTCCGATTATTCCCTTTGATGAGAAAGCTTGGAATTCTGAACCCGATAAACCAAAATTCATCTGGTACGGACATTCGGTTGGTCTCTTGAAAATCGGAGGAAAGAATATTCTTGTCGACCCAATGCTTGGGCCAGACACATCGCCTATTGCACCAATGACAACCAAACGGTTTTCCGAGAATGCACTTGCCATTATCGATACACTGCCAAAGATTGACGCAGTTCTCTACACCCACGATCACTACGATCATATCGACCTGAAAAGCGTCAAGAAATTGATGCCAAAAGTGGACAAGTGGTTTGTCGGAATGGGAATTGGACGGCATTTAGAAAGATGGGGAATTCCTACATCAAACATCACGGAATTCGATTGGTGGCAAGACTTAGATTTTGCTGGTCTGAAAATCACGTATACGCCATCTCGCCATTTTACTGGTCGTGGTCCTTTTGACCGTCAGAAATCCCTTTGGGGCGGCTGGACTTTCAAAACCGAAAACCATAATATATACTGGTCTGGAGATGGCGGTTACGGAGAGCATTTCAAGGAAATTGGGAAACGTCTAGGCCCATTCGACCATGCCTTTATGGAGAACGGACAATACCACGAACTGTGGCGTCAGATTCATCTTCATCCAGAAGAAAGCGCACAAGCCGCAATTGATGCTCAAGTGAAAGTGGCTACACCTGTTCATTGGTCTGGGTTTGCTTTGGCGCTTCATCCTTGGAAAGAACCGATTGAACGGTTTACTGCTGAGGCCAAGAACAAAAACCTAATGGTTTCTACTCCTGAAATTGGTGAGCTAAAGGAATTAGGAAAAGAAGCCAGCTCCGATTGGTGGTCAGAACTTCGCTAGTTCTGCCCTAAAATCTTGAATAGCTCATTCAGCTTTGGGGTGATAATAATCTCCGTTCTTCTGTTTTTAGCTTTTGCATCTTTAGTATCAGCAGAATCTAAAGGCAAATATTCAGAACGACCAGCCGCGGTTAATTGTGTTGGATTAATTTCGCTATTCTCCGTCAAAAGCTTTACAATTGAAGTAGCGCGCTTAACAGAAAGGTCCCAGTTATCTTTCACATTTCCATTACCTCCGTACGGAACATTATCCGTGTGACCCTCAACTAGAATGCCAACTTCAGGTTGTGTTTGAAGCACCTTTCCCAATTTTATCAATGCCTCTTTTCCTTTAGTATCTACTACCCAGCTTCCTGATTTAAATAGCAGTTGTTCTTCTAAGGAAACGTAGACTTTCCCATTTTTCTGCTCCACAGTTAAACCTTGGTCAACAAAGCCAAGCAATGCATTGGCAATGTTGTTTTTCAAAGCCAGCACCGCGCTGTCTTTTCTAGCCAGAACAGATTCCAAATCGCTAATGCGCTTTGACCGAGCCATAAGCTGAACACGTTTGTCATCAAGTTCTTTTCGAGCGTTGCCTAATTCTCGTGTCATGTTATCAACGTTGCCTTCTTTCTTGGCCAGTGCTAGCTCCAACTTATGAAGTTCATCCTCTCTTACCTGAATATCACTTCTAGCGTCTTGCAATTCTCGCGTAAGCCGTTTGGTATCAGAAGCATTTCCCTGGCGAAGCTTGCCCATTTGCTCCAACAACCGCTCATAAGTATCATTCAGCTTGTCGTAATTAGTTGTCATTCTGTTAAGAGAGGTAGACATCACGGCCGTATCCTTTCTTAAGTGCGATAATTGACGGTCGTAGTTTTTCATCGAATCTTCCATATCTGCCATGGCAGCATTGAGGTCGATGTTTTCAGACTTCATCTTGGCCCGCTCAGATTCAGCTTTAGCACGTGCGCTTACTTCATCGTTAAACCTTCTTTCTGCTACGCAGGAAGTTAAAAACACAGCCGTGGTGCAAACGAATACCAGTTTTACGAAAGACGAACTCATTTATTTCAGATTAGTTTGAACTCAAAGTTACCTGCCCAATCCAACGAATAGGTTAGCGTTCCATTCCGTATTCAACATAAGCATGTTAATTTCCAAAGCGACATAAACTTGTCGATTGAATACCAGATAGTCTGCTTTGCGTTGTGCGTATTTCTATTTTTACCCAAACATTTAATCTTGCGTAGATTTCTCTTTTCGTTTTTCTTGATGTTTCTGGCCCTTGGTCAAGCCTTCGCCCAACAATACAATTTCAAGCGGTTTTCTGTAGAGGAGGGTTTACCCAGAAGTGGCGTCTATTGCGTTTTAGAAGACAGCCGTGGTTTTCTTTGGATTGGTACCGAAGGTGGCGGATTGGCCCGCTTTGACGGTCGCGAATTTGTGACCTACACCGTTGGAAATGGCTTGCCAGATAATACCATTCGTTCTTTATATGAAGATGCAGAAGGCAATATTTGGTTCGGAACAAATGGCCACGGTTTGGGCAAATTTGATGGCTCAAAATTTACCACCTACACCGCTGAGGATGGCCTTTCTAACGAATACGTAAGGAGCATAACTCAAGGTTTAGATGGAGATATTTGGATAGGCACTTACGGTGGAGGGATTAACCGATTACATTTTGATGCTGACTCAGTAACTGTAACTGTATTTAATAAAGAAGAAGGCTCTATAAAAAGCGATAGAGTACGAGCCGCAATGCGAGACTCAAGCGGCAAGCTTTGGTTTGGTACAGATGAAGGTTTATGCTCTACGGATGGCACAACTTGGACCTGTATAAACGATAGTGCTGGCTTATCCCATAAACGCGTGTTGGTGCTGTTTGAAGATAAGCTTCAGAACCTTTGGGTTGGTACACAAAACGGGGTGAATAAAATGACCTCTGCTGGCTTTGATTCCTACTCCGTTGAAGAGGGATTAGCACATGAACGAATTAGGGGAATTACGCAGGACAACCAAGGCAATATGTGGTTTGGAACACAAAAAGGTGTTACCCGTTTTGATGGCCAAAATTTTGTCTCGTTTACCGAAAAAAACGGGTTAAGTAATGACCGGATTCGATACATCACTTCAGATAGAAGTGGCAATTTGTGGTTTGGCACGTACTTCGGAGGAATTTGCCGCTTTTCAGGAGAAGAGTTCATTCATTTTACCGAGAAAGATGGAATAAGTAGTAATCAGGTTCTTTCGGTTTTCAGCAATCATGATGGAGACATTTGGCTAGGTACATTAGAAGGAATTACCGAACTCAAACCTCAGCCTAACGGCACTTGGGAAATCAAGCAAAGTCCGCTAGGAAACACGTTTAAGGATAGAAGTATAAATGTGATTATTGGTGCGCCAAACAATGAAATATGGTTCGGTTCAGACCAAGGTGTTTTCATCAAAAACAAGAAGAAAATAACGCGCTTAAAAACGGATGGTCAATTATTTGAAGAGAATGTAACCGCCATTCACTTTGAACCTGGTGGCCATCTTTGGGTAGGAAGCGACCAGGGCGTTACTCGATTCCAAAAGACAGATAAAGGCTTTGAATTCGACCAGTATCACAGTAATCCAAACATTAATGAAAGTGAGGTTTCAAGCATTATTGAAGATGGCAAAGGCAGAGTCTGGATTAGTTATCTGAGTTCACAATTTGTCGTTTTTAACGGGGGAGAATTTATCACTCCAGTTCTGCCATCAACACTAAAAGATGTATCTTCTTTAAAGGAAGACAAGAATGGCTTTATGTGGATTGCCACAGAAGGTGCAGGATTGTTTAAATATCAAGTGATCAAGTCTTCGTTTCAACCTGAAGATTTTACGCATCTCGGAATTGAAGATGGCCTGTCTTCATCAGATATTCACCAGCTAATTTTTGATGCAGACGACAATCTATGGGCTGGTACGGCTTCTGGTGTAGATCAGGTTTTATTGAATAACCGTTCCGAAGTAATCGATGTGAAATACTATGGAATGTCTGAAGGGTTTATCGGGACAGAAACTAACGAGAATGCATCGTGCTTAGATAAGGATGGGAATCTGTGGTTTGGAACTATTCGTGGTGCGACTGTTTACAACCCAAAAGCTGGGCGTAAGCACCCGGTAGAAAACTTGATTCACATTACTAATGTGACCCTAGGGCGAGGAGATTCAAATTGGGAGAACTCCGAAATGACAAACGGTGAAGAAGGATACTTTCGATTACCCGCCAATCTAGAACTTCCTTATTCATCCAATAGTATAAACATCACCTATAATGGCATTGATCTTCGTGCCCCTGACAAAGTCTGGTACGAATGGAAGATGGAAGGTTATAGCAATGGCTGGTCATCTATGGGAGATGGACGCACTATTCCTCTCTCAAATTTACCTGCCAAGAAGTATGTGTTTATGATTCGTTCAATTAACAACGATGGTGTTAGAAACGAGAATCCAGCTACGTTTAGTTTTTCGGTCTCTCCTCCTATCTGGCAGACGTGGTGGTTTATTGCTTTGTCCCTCGTAGCAGCAATTCTATTGGTTTGGGGAATTGTAAAACTCAATCAGCAACGCCTATTAAAGGACAAAGAGCGATTGCAGAAAAAAGTGGACGAACGTACAATTGAATTGAGAACAGAAAAGGATAGATCAGATGCCCTTCTGCTAAATATTCTTCCCTCCGAAACAGCCGAAGAGTTAAAATCTACTGGCTATGCCTCTGTTAGGTACTATGAAAAAGTATCCGTGTTATTTACAGATTTTGTTGGGTTCACAACCATCACCGAAGGAATCTCGCATGAAGAATTAGTGCGCTCTTTGGATGAGCATTTTAGAATGTTCGATGATGTGATGGACAAATACGGTATCGAGAAAATTAAGACCATTGGCGATGCTTATATGGCTGCTGGTGGAATTCCAACTAAGAACGAAACCAATCCTTTTGGTGTAACTGCTGCAGGATTAGAAATGGTGCATCGTCTCGAAATCCTAAACGAAGAGAAGACAAAAAAAGGCAAAAAGGCTTGGCAACTCAGGTGCGGAATTCATACCGGCAGTGTAATATCTGGCGTGGTTGGTAAGAACAAATTTGCGTTCGATATTTGGGGAGATGCCGTTAACACCGCGGCCAGAATGGAAAGCAGTGGCGATATAATGAAGGTGAATATTAGTGGTTCTACTTTTGAGTTGGTCAAACACTATTTCAATTGTACACCTCGCGGAAAAATTAAAGCGAAAAACAAAGGCGAAATTGAAATGTACTTCGTTGATGGGTTGAAATCTGAGTACTGTGAAATGGGCTGCCCATTTCTTCCAAACTCAACCTTTTTAAACCTAATTCGTAGTGAAACTGAAAAAAGTTTAAGTGTCAATTAAACCTTCGTCTTCACAATCCATCTTAAACACACAATCTTAAAAACTGAAATCATGAAAAAGTTAATGTCGACAATCGGAATCATAGCTCTTTTAGTAGGAACTAGTTTCGCACAAGAAGGAGAAGCTCATGCCAAGCATGAAAAGAAAGGTAAGCGCCAATCAATGCTTGCAGATATTCCAGATCTAACAGAAGAGCAAAAAGCTCAGATGATAGAGATTAAGAAAGGTGGTCGCGAAAGCATGAAAGGTCAGCATGAGAAAATCCGTTCAGTGAGAGAAAAACTAGGCGCATTGAAAAGCGCTGAGAATCCTGACTCGAAATCCATCAACAGCTTAATTGACGAAATGCACAAGCTTGAAGCCGAAATGGATAAGGCTAAAACGGCTTTACACTTAAAAGGACTTTCAATTCTAACGCCAGAACAGCGTAAGGTTTTTAACGAGAAGATGAAGAAAAAACGTACTGAGCGTGAGCAAATGCACAAGGAGAGAAAGCAAATGAACGAGGCTAAATAAGCTTCTTTCTGCACAAAGAATTTAAGCCCGCGCTCAATTGAGTTGCGGGCTTACTTTTATACAATGAAATCGATTTTAGCCATTACCGTTGCCACCCTATTATTTGCATGTAGCAACCCAATAAGACCAGATATGAATGCCAAAGAGAAAATCAGTACTGTGCTTGCAGAACAACAAGCCTGTTGGAATGCGGGAAATCTTGAATGCTTCATGGAGGGTTATTGGAAATCAGATTCTCTGCGATTCATTGGTAAATCTGGAATTAACCATGGATGGCAGGCAACGCTAGACAACTACAAAAAGAGTTATCCAGATAAAGCCGCAATGGGCAAACTTGAATTTGATATTCTAGAACTTGAACCAATGGGAACCGAGAATTATCTGGTTACTGGTAAATGGAAATTGATTCGTGATTCAGATGAGCCAAACGGCCTTTTTACAATAATCTGGAAGCGCTTTGGCAATGAATGGAAAATCATTTACGACCATTCTAGTTGAATATGATTGAACCAAAACATTGAATGAATTGTTAAAACGATGTTTAAACATTAACTTTAGTTTATGAAACGTTCAATCAAACGAATTATACCCGCTCAGAAAGTAAATATGGGCGGCATCATATTAGATCAATCGCTACCGATAAATGGAGTTGAACAGATTGATCCATTCTTATTAATACATCATTGGGCTAGCGAAATGCCTGGTGGACAAAAGGAGAAAGAGGTTGGTGTAGGACCACATCCTCACCGTGGCTTCTCCCCTGTTTCGCTCATCTTTAAAGGTTCTGTCAACCACCGAGACTCGCTCGGAACAACAAGTTTAATTGCAGCTGGCGGAGCACAATGGATGAATAGCGGGAAAGGAATTATTCATAGCGAACGCCCACCAAAGGATTTAGCCGAAAAAGGCGGAGATTTTGAACTCATTCAGTTTTGGGCAAATACGCCTGCTGACCGAAAAATGGAACCCGCTAAATATCAGCCATTAACGGCTGAGAAAACGCCTTGGGTAACTTCCGAAGATGGAAAAGTAAAAGCTGGAGTTGTTGCTGGAGAAACGCTTGGGAAAACAGGTCCAATTGAGTTGATGACACCGATGTTGGTTATGCGTTTTGAAATTGGAAAAGGTGGAAAAATGGAAGTTCCAATTCCAAATAATTTCAATGCTATACTTTATCTCTTAGATGGAAAAGCAGAAATAAATGGCGAGCGCCATGCTGGCGGAAAAGACCTTGTCTGGTTTGAAAATGATGGCGAAAGTATTACACTTGAAGGCTTGGAAGAAACACGAGCTATTCTTTTAGCAGGAGAACCAATTAACGAACCGCTTGCCACTTACGGACCGTTTGTAATGAACAATCAAACTCAGGTTATGGAAGCTCTCCGCGATTACCAAATGGGTAAAATGGGTGTGCTCATTGAAGAATTCGATTCATGAAACGAAACGAATTTATACGGAACATGAGTTTCATAGGAGTTGGACTAAGTCTGGCTCCTTGGAACTTGGCGACTGCGAACCCTTCCATCCAACGGTTACCGTTACCGCCATCTTGCATTCATATCCCGCATGGAAATTTTGCTGTCTTAAACCCTGAAACCGTTTTCATTCAAGAATTAAACCTCACGGTTTCAATTCAATACTTTATGCGAAACGGCATTAAAGAATCTGCCAATGACCTTACGGTATATTCCTTTTCCAAGGAAGGTGAAATTTTGAATTTGGGTCATTGCCAAAATACGTGGACAGTAGATGGTAAGGTTGAAGGAATCAGCCCATTTACATCCTTTAATGAACTTACCCTACGCAGCGCTAATCACGAATTAAAACTCGAAATAGATTCCTCAGAAATAACGTTGCTTAGATTGAGTTAAGTCTCACTTCTCAATTTCCCTAATTACAAACCATGAAAGCTGCGGTTACAACACAGACCGGAGAGCGTGAGGTTATTAAAATCATTGACGTTCCCAAACCAGCGGTTAGAGAAGGCTGGGTTCTTATCAAAATCAAAGCATTTGGACTAAATCGTTCTGAATTATTTACCCGCCAAGGTGATTCTCCTGATGTGGTTTTTCCAAGAATTCAGGGAATTGAATACGTTGGTACAGTGGTAGAAATCTAAGTGTAATTTGCTACCCAATAGAAACCAACTATTATGAAGCGACTCCTACTCTCTCTCTTCATCCTTTTTCTTTGTTGCCAGTGCATAGCACAGGAATTACCATTGAATGGCGATTGTGCTAATGCAGTGGAAATTGCACCGAAAGGGAAACATTCGTTTTCTTCTTCTCCCGTTGGGTTTGGAGACGAACTAGAGATTTCTGGAAACTCTTTACGTTCTAAGCAATATATACGGCAAGAACATAATTCTGCATGGTTTTGGTTCGATGCTTTATCGGATGATCAGTTGGTTTTCAAAATCTATCCAAGAGATACAAAAGCCGATTTTGACTTTATGCTATTTAAGTACACAGATGAAAATTTTTGTGCCGATGTGAAGAGCAAGAAGACAAAGCCCATTCGTTCGAATATTTCAAGAAATAAGCCAGACGAATTTAGTGCGACAGGGCTTTCTGTTGGCTCCAATGAAGAGTACGTAAAGGCTGGAATAGGCAACCATTTGAGCAAAGCATTATCCCCTACAAAAGGAGAACGATATTATCTACTAATAGACAACGAGAATGGTGTTGATTCTGCCTTCAGAATTCTGTTCGACTATTACCGAAGCACTGTTGTTTCTGGCGTAGTGGAGGATGAGGAAACGGGAAAACCAATTGGTGGCGCAGCTGTTTATTGGGAAGAGAAAACAGGTGAGGTTTTGGCCAAAACCACTTCAGACCCAATAACCGGAGAATACACTTTAGACGCTCCAGTTAGAATGTCGCCTGCTAAGCGACCATATAGTCTTGCTATCTCAACACCAAGCCATTTTTTCTCCGAACAGATGGTAATGGCCTCAGATAAAAAGCCGGTTCTCGAACTCAAAACCATTCTTCCCAAATTGAAAAAAGGCAAAAAGATGATTTTAAGGAACATCCTTTTTATGGGCGGTCAGTCTAGGCCTTTGCCATCATCTAAACCGAGTTTTAGAAGGTTGCATCGTTTGATGAAAGCAAACAAAAACCTCGAGATAAAAATTGAAGGACACACTAACGGGTGCCTAGGAGATATTGAATACTCCCAACAACTTTCCGAAAACAGAGCAAACCGTGTGCTTCTCTATTTAGCTGACCGAGGAATAGCTAAATCACGAATCACTTCAGAGGGCTTTAATTGTTCGAGAATGTTGCCAAAACCAGGCGCAACGCAAGTTTCTACAGGCGGGCATAACAGAAGAGTTGAATTCATTGTAACCAACTTCTGATATCTGTGTGGATTTTAGGGAATGGCTTTATCTTGTCGGTTGAATGAGTAACGAGTTATCCAAGAAGGAAATATTAAACGAGGTGATTATTGCCTACCGAAACATGGTTTCGGAGAGGTACCAGTATAAGGTGATTTCTGAGAGGTTTCATGTTCCGGAATCCTTTACGAGGGAGCGCGTTGATCAATTTCGGAACTACTTTCTCGATTATGTTTATCCTTCACCAGCTGTTCGTACTGAGCTAGAATTGGCTTTTAAAAGCCTAGACAATTTTGTTCTACATCCGGAAAAAGTGCTACGCGTTTTGATGGATTCAAGCTTTGTATTACTGAAGCATGGCAGACACATTCCTAGGATAATGAGCGCTGGACTAAAAGCGTTTCAATCCTTCAAATCAGCTACATTTTTTGAAGATCAACTGGTTAAATCGGCTATTAACAATAAACTTAGCCCTCCGTTTTCTGCTGATAACCTTAAGCAAATGATTCAGACTTTATCAAGAGAGGATATTGACAAATTCATAGATGTAAATCGTGGTATGCTAGAAACGCTTTACGACCGTAAGTTGATGAAGGAAATCACTGAGGTGGTAAGTGCGATACTGAAAAACATGAGAAAACGCACCCGTATTTATTCTGCCACAGAAATTAAAGGGTTGGAAATGGGCTTGGATATGATTACTCAAGGAAACTCATTGTTTAATCAGCTCTCCAAAACTGACCAGAATCAAATCTTCAACCTAATTATTGCAGTTGAAGTAGATGTGCTGGAAAGCATTTTTGAGGACTAATCCTGCTCGTCAGCATACAAAATAGCATAGCTCATCGGGCTATTTTTCTTAAGCATAGCGCTTACACCGCAGTATTTATCTTGAGAGAGCTTAACTGATTTTTCAACCTTGGCTGTATCCAAATCAGTCTAATTTCGGAGAAAACTACCGGATGTTCTTCTGTCAAATCAGCTTCAATCTCCATCTCGAAATTGGTGAACGAAACGCGCATTTTATTGAGCAACGAAACCACGTCCATTCCTGTACAACCTGCCAAGCCAGCCAATAACAACTGCTTGGGACTAGCTCCAGAATCATGGCCCAATTCAGGAGTGGTGTCCATCCTCACGGTGTGATTTCCCAATTGGCTTTCGAAGGTCATTTTCTCCTTCCAAACTGTGTTCACTTTATATCCCATTTCGCTTCGTTTTTATCGTTCCGTTCTTGTACAAATCTAATGCATCGATAAGCACAGAATTGATGATTTCAATCAATCTTCCTTCGGATTTACACGTAGAATTTTCATTCGTTTTCTGTCTCCTGTCTCTAATGCCAAGTGATGTAAGCGTTTACCTTCTACCATCAAAAAGTACGGCTCACAGGTTTTCTTATCCATCCATAAATAGCAAAACGCTTTTCCCCTAAAGCAGAAGCAAGGTGCTCCGTACTTCATGGTTTCCTCTACCTCAACATCCGTCCTGAGCAAAATATCCCGCATCGCCAACAGGCAAGACCTATTTGGTTCTTCCTGTTTGAGATAAAAACTCCCCTTATCGTTCATTTTAGCTGAAGCAAATTACAAGTCCATTCGTAAGTTTAAGCAATGAAAGACATTAGCTTGTATGTGATGGCCGGGTTTTACATTTTCGCAGGCGTAAACCATTTCCTCAAACCTAAATTCTACTTGCGATTAATGCCTCCTTATTTGCCGTGGCACAAAGCCATGAATTACCTCAGCGGAGTAATTGAAGTTTTACTTGGCGTGCTTCTTTTCTTTCCTGCATATTCAACCATAGCCGCTTGGGGAATAATCACTTTGCTTATCGCAGTTTTCCCAGCAAATATTTACCATTTAACGTCTGCCAAACCTGGCAATAAAGAACCTATTTGGGGATTGTGGCTAAGGCTGCCGTTTCAAGCTTTGTTTCTGCTTTGGGCGTGGTGGCATACGTTCTAAATCGGTTGAAACTGCTGCATAAAAACAGCATCAACTTCTTCGGGCATCGCGTTTACCAAAGAATCCTTGTCTGTGATTGCTCCCTCAACCAGATTATCATCAAATCGCTTAAGATAAGTTAAGTGCATAGCCCTGACTTTCCATCCATCAGCTATGAGTTACTGTAATAGATTGCCGCCGAGAAATCCAATGGCTCCAGTAATGAATGCTGTTTTCATGTGCGTAGATTAAGCACTAAGGGTCGGTTTTTCAACTCGAATACTCGTTCAATCAATTGGTTTCAACCGCTGTTTCAGCAGTGCAATCTTATCCTCCGTTGTCATATCCCCGTTAAGATCAACCATGTGATCTGCCATCTTATCGTACGCGCCAAATAGCAACCAGAAAAATATCTCAAATGCCTGTGTATTATCGAAGATTATTGCGCGATTGGAAGCATATTCGTCTCGATGCTTTTTGTAATTAATCGGATACTCCTCCCAATGTGTTTGTGGACGTTTATGGTGCTCAACGTGAAAATCCTCGTTATAAACATTATAGTGTCCGTTGAGAACGGTGATGCTGTTCTTGTAAATATTTTTTGGCTCCGATGGGTCTGTCCAAGCGTGCCAAGTATAATTGATGGCAGCCAAGAAAATGATGGAAGAAAGCAGCGGCAAAAGTAGATACGCAAAACCAAAAAGCGGGCTGTAAATCATCACTGCGGTCATCGTTCCATAGTAGGCCAACATGCCATAGACCATCTTACGGAATTCCTTCATTTTTCCCTTTTTATAATGATGATGTGCCACCGAAATTCCAGTCCAGTAAAACATGAACTCAAAAAGATAAATCATAAAACGAGCGCCCTGAGATCGGTCGAAATAAACTGTTGAGGTTACATCCTCTGGAGAATTATCATGTTTATGATGAATACGCATGTGCCCCATTGGATAAGCCTCGGGAATATGGCCGTAAAAGAACCCCATAAATCGGCCGAAGAAATTGTTGAAAACGCCAAACGGCTTCTTAAACATTCCTTTTGCTTCATGACCTTCCTTGTGAATGAGCGTGGCCACTTGAGAGAAAACAACAAAATATGGCCCGTAAGCAACAACGTGATACATCAGCACAGCCAACCAACTAAAGGTTTCTTGCTGCGATTGATACCAAACCGACAGCGCAAACATGGTAGGCGTATAAGTGCCGATGGAAATTAACGAAATGAGATAAGGGCTGTTGCGCTCATCCTTCAACATAATTTTGCTTAATCGTTTTGCCGCACCTTGAAATTGGGCAGAAATCCATTGGGCAGGTGCGGTTTTATAAGACCATCCTATTATCCCGTACCACAGCATGGTAATTGCAATAACCACTACCAACCACGGTAATGGCAATAGAAACAGAATGGAGGCCAACAGAAAGAAGAAATATTTAATCCGTTCCTGCACTGAAGTTCCTTCTGCAGCTTGGTTGAGTGTTTGACTTATGTAGGTCATAAAAACTAGTTAGAAATCAATTTACGCCAAAAATAATCTATTAGGTCACTTACTGCGTGATTTGATGTCTTATTATTGTCAAGCTGCGACAAGTCTGATGTTTTCCTTCTCTGATCCTATATTTGGCTTCATGGAAAACGCCAAATTCGAAGATTTTCAGGAAGTTGACTTCCGAGTAGGAACCATCCTAAAAGCCGAAGAGTTTCCTGAGGCAAAAAAACCAGCTTATAAGCTCACGATCGACTTTGGGGATTTGGGTACGAAGCAAAGCAGCGCTCAAATTACCAAGCGTTACAAACCCAGTGATTTGGTAGGCAAACAAGTTATGGCTGTATTCAATTTTCCACCCATGAAAATTGCGGGTTTCAAAAGCGAAGTTTTGGTTTTGGGTGCGTCTGATGAAGCTGATGATATAATTCTTATCAGCCCTGAGAACGAATTAACCAACGGTTCTGTTCTCAGATAACAGACAAGGCTAAGTATAAGCTCACATACTTACGAGCATTTATTGCGTTATACTTGTTCTTGTTGGAATTTCCGCTTGAATTATGTGGTTTTTAAGAACGATACTGGTTGCTTTTTCGGCATTGGTTTTTGCCCCTTTATTTGGGCAGAATCTGAGCAGCCTGCGCACGCAGCAAATTGAGCTGAATTCAGATACCATTCAGCTTGATACGCTAAGTATCGTTCCTACTAGTTTCATACTATCTGCTAATGGAAATGCAATTGATTCAAGTAAGTATGAACTTGAATGGTATTCAGGCAAGTTAATTGTTGACCAAAGCTTAAAAGGTTCTTCAGTTGCTGCAAACTATCGTGTTTTTCCATCTCTCTATTCGAAACCCAGTTTCAATAAAGATCCATCCCTAATTAGAAGCATTAGGCAGGTTCCTCAAAATCCGTTCAGCTACACGGTTAAACCAGGAAACACAAACCAGTTATTTGACCTTGGAACGTTGAGTAAAAGTGGTTCCATTTCTAGAGGAGTGACTATTGGAAATAACCAAGATTTAGGTGTAACCTCCAGTTTGAACCTGAACTTATCTGGTCAATTAACTCCCAAAGTTGGTATTCGCGCAGCGATAACGGACAACAACATTCCTTTTCAGCCCGAGGGAAATACACAGCAACTTCAAGATTTTGACCAAATTTATATTCAGCTTTACACGGATAATACCGAGTTAACGGCTGGAGACTTCCGTCTTCAAAGACCCAAGAGTTATTTCATGAATTTCTTTAAACGGGCTCAAGGATTGAGTATCAAGCACCGTTTCCCAATTGTCAAGAAAAAAGTAACGGATGAGAACCCTGGTTTCTTGGAAGTGAAAGGCAGCGGGGCGCTTTCTAGAGGGAAATTCAATCGGCAAACCATTGATGGTATAGAAGGAAACCAAGGACCGTATCGACTTCGCGGAGCAGAAAACGAATCTTTTATTATTGTGATTGCGGGTACCGAACGGGTTTATATCGATGGGCAATTGATGACGCGCGGCCAGCAAAATGATTACGTGATTGACTACAACACTGCTGAGGTAACGTTTACCACTACTCGGCTTATTACCAAGGATTCGAGGATAATTGTGGAGTTCCAGTACTCTGAACGAAACTACTCTCGGTCACTTTTTCATGTAGGAACTGACTTTGAAAAGAACCGCCTGAAAGTTCGATTCAATCTGTATTCTGAGCAGGATGGCAAGAACAACCTTTTGGATGTTGACCTGAATGGCTCTCAATTAAACCTACTACAGGATATTGGCGACAGCTTGGATTTAGCGGTGATTTCGGCCGTTGATTCTGCCGGGTTTGACAACGACCAAATACGGTATTGGAAAACGGATACCTTGGTAACGGTTGGTGGACAGCCCGTGGCCTATCCAGAGATTTTCATTTACAGCACAGACCCGGATAGTGCGCAGTATCAAGTTAGATTCTCAGATGTTGGAGTTGGAAACGGTGAATATAATCAAGTACAAACAGGCGCAAACGGCCGGGTTTACGAATGGATTGCTCCCGATTCAATTACGGGTACACGGCAAGGCCAGTATGTTCCTTTGCAGTTGATTGTAACGCCAAAAATGAACCAGCTTTACACGCTTGGTGCCGAATATAAAGTTGGCAAAAACGGTACTGTTGTAGTTGAAGGCGCGCTTTCAAATACCGATGTAAATCGGTTTTCAACCAAAGACAGCGATGACAATTTAGGATATGGTGTAAAGGTGAAATATGACCACATAATTCCGATTGGAGATTCAGGTAAATGGGCGATAAAAACAGGAGTAGACTTTGAACATTTAGATGCAAATTTCAGACCTATTGAGCGTTTTAGAACCGTTGAGTTTGAACGCGATTGGAACCTTCAAAACAAGAACACATTTACCAACCAATACATTTCTACCGCCAAGCTTGGTTTTGTAAGAAAAGACATTGCCGATGTTGTGTATTCGTTCCGTTCTTTTTTGAACGAAACGCAGTTTGAAGCATATCAAAATGCGCTTGTTGCCAAAATAGTTCACAAGGGGTTTAACTTCGATTTAAACGGTAGTCACATCTTCTCCAACGGAAAGGAAGTGAACAACCGTTTTGGGCGATTTCAAGCAGGTATTCAGTATAAGTTTAAATGGTTTACTGTTGGTGCAAAAGACATTTTTGAAGACAACCGATTTTCTAACTCAGCAACCGATTCTCTGCAGAGCACCAGCTACCAATGGAACGATGCTAAGGTTTACATCAAGAGCCCTGATACATGGAAAAACAAGTATTCTCTTTTCTACCAGCGTAGAGACGATAGATTGCCTGGAGACAACCAGTTAAAATACTCCAGTTTAGGTGAAAGTTTTGGAATTACCGGAGAGCTAGCAAAGAACCCAAAAAGCATTTTTAAATCAACTGTTACCTACAGAAGGTTAGTGATTAGAGACACGCTTTTGAGTAAGAATCGGCCAGATAACACGCTTGTAATTCGGCTAGAATACAATCTGAAACTGTTTAAGGGAGCCATTACCTCCTCCACTTTTTATGAGGTTGGTTCTGGGCTTGAAAGCAGGAAGGAATTCATCTATGTTGAGGTGCCAACAGGGCAAGGTGCTTACAGCTGGATTGACCAAAATGATAATGGTGTAAAAGAGCTGAACGAATATGTGCAGGCGGTTTATCAGGATACAGCCAGATATATTAGAATATTTACGCCTACCAATGATTTTACAAAGGTTTATACCACGCAGTTTAATGAGGTTATCAATCTAAATCCAAGAGTAGTTTGGGGAGGAAAAAAAGGGATTAAGAAATTGGTTTCTCGGTTCTCCAATCAATTGGTTTATCGCATTGACAGAAAAACGCAACGCAATAATTTATTGGAAGCGTTTGATCCGTTTTTCAGCACTGTTGCTGATAGTACTTTGGTAACCCTCACCTCTCAATTGCGAAACACTTTCTTCTTTAATAGAAGTAGCTCTAAAGTTGGTGCAGATTATACCTACTCGCAGAACAACAGCAAAGTGTTTTTAGCTAATGGTTTTGAGACTCGGACAAACAGGTTTCATAAGATGAAGGTGCGTTGGAATTTGGCCAAAATTCTCACCCTAAATACTATTGGAGAATATGGCTGGAAAACCTCAAAATCTGACTTTTTTAGCACCAATCAATTCAACATAAGGTATTATGAAATTGAACCGCAACTTGTGGTGCAACCAGGAACGAAATGGCGAGTACGAGGTAAGTTTAAGTTCACAGACAAGGTGAATTCTGTTGAGGATACTACGCTAACAGAACAAGCCATTTTGAGGGATATAGGGATTGATGGCAAATACAATCTCTTGCAAAGGGGAAGTATTAACGCTACGTTTAATTTCATCAGTATTAGCTATGATGGTAGCACTGGAAACACGGTAGAGTTTGAACTATTAGAAGGTCTAAAAGCTGGCTTTAACTATACGTGGTCTGCATTCTTTCAAATGCGGATTGGAAAAAACATGCAGGTTAATTTGCAATACAGCGGTAGGAAAAGTGAAGATGCCCGCTCTGTGCATACAGGAACGGTTCAGGTTAGAGCGTTTTTCTAATTAACTCGGCATAAAACGACTTGCATCGTTACGCTTCAATTTGGTATGAGAATGGGCTTGAAGAAACACCACAATCATCAGCCTAAAGCCCTAACTGAGATTGTAGATTATCAATCTCCTGTTTCCACCTTCTTACATCGGGGTTGTCTTCTGTCGCAGCACGTAAAAGTTCATTTTTACGTCTTATCTCATCTTGTATACGTTGCTTTTCTTTGGGTACCATTGGTTTCCTGTGTTTCTAAAAATGGGGTCGAGGGCTTCTTAAATAGCTTTCTGCGCCAAAGCAGCCCTTACCCCGCCAAAGGAATATTCTTTGGCGCTTGTATAGCCATTGCCATTCATGATTTTGAAAACTTGGGTTGCTGC